>DAORHX010000037.1:0-15531 GCA_035438245.1 Rubrivivax sp. | reverse complement strand
GCCGCGGCCATGGCGCCGCCTGGGGCATCGGCCGGCGGCCCGCCGCACACCACGACGCCGGCGTCAGCGGCAGCGGTTTGCAGGGCCACGACGAGCGCATCGAAGTGCTCGCCCGGCAGGTCCATGCCTGCAGGCCGCAGCGCCAGCCACGGTGCGCTGGCGCTGGCCACGGCTTCGGCCAGCGATGCCACGACGCGAGCCGCGCCTTGGCTCGCGGTGGCGCGCTCAGCCGAGCCCGGCTCGGCGCCCACGTCGGCATCGGGCAGCCACAGGGTCTGGATACGCGGGCGCGCGGCCAGCGCGCGCACCAGGGCGGGCGGCGCGTGCGCGGCGCCGCCGATCACGACGACGGTGAGCTGTGCAGCGGGTGGGGGCGATGACGTCATGAGCGATGCAGGATCAGGGCGCCGGCCTGACGGAAGTCGCGCAGGTACTGGCGCGACAGCAGGTGCAGCGCGATCAGGTAGACGGCGCCGCCGGCGGCCACTTGAAGCAACAGCATGGCGCCGGGCCGCGCGCCGCCATGCCACTGCCGCAAGCCGAAGGTGGCCAGCCACATCACGCCGGAAGCCACTGCCGGCGCGCCCAGTACGGCCGCGACGTCGCGTGAGCGCAGGCCGATCAGCGCGAAAGCCGCGCGCAGCACGACCAGCGAATACAACGAGGTCAACGCCACGCCCACGGCCACCGCGTCGATGCCATAGGGAATGGCCACCAGCACGGCCGACATGATCAGGACGGTGGCGATGACGTTGTAGCGAAAGGCCAGGCCGACGCGGTCGTTGGCGTTGAACAGCGGCGAGGCGATGGCGGTGCTGGCACGCAGCGCGGCCGCCAGCCCGAACATGCTCATCACCGGAATCATCGGCTGCCACTGCGCGCCGTACAGCACCAGCACCAGCTCGTGCGCGTTGGCCGACACGCCCACGCCGACGGGCACCACCACCGCGGCCAGCAGCCGCCCGGCGCGCAGCACCATCTGGCGGAAGCGCTCGCGGTCGGCCTGCAGCGCCGAGAACGCCGGGAACAGCACGTGCTGGATCGGCATGGCGATGCGCGCGCGGATCTCGTCGGTGAGCGAGCGCGCGTTCTGGTAGAAGCCCAGCGGCGCGGCGCCCATCTGGCGGCCGATGAGCAGCAGGTCGAGGTTGGTGTTCAGGTAGTACAGCCCGGCATTGCCCAGGTAGCTGCTGCTGGTGCGCCAGGTGCGGGTGATCAGCGGCAGGTGGAAGCGCCAACGCGGCAGGTAGCGCACGTTGGCAAAGTTGAGCAGCGCGCTGGCCAGCGAACCCGCCAGCCCGCCGATGACCAGCGCCCACACGCCCAGGCCGGCCCAGGCGCACGCAATGGCGGCAGCGATGCGGATGGCGACGGTGCCGATGTTGATCCAGAACTCGGTGCGAAAGCGCATCAGGCGCGACAGCACCACCCACGGCACGGCCGTCAGGCCGTTGAACACGAAGGACAGGCACAACACGCGCAGCAGCGGCGCCACCTGCGCGTCGGCAAACAGCCAGCCGGCGGCAAAGGACAGCGCAAACACCGCGGCGGCCAGCGTGCAGTTGATGGCCATCGTGGCCCAGAACACGGTGTCCAGCTGCAGCCGGTTGATGACGCGGCGCTGGATCAGCACATTGGTGAAGCCGAAGGAGCCGAACAGCGAGGCCAGTTCGGTGACCACGGTGGCCATCGCGATGTAGCCGAAGTCGGCGGGCGTGAGCAGCCGCGCCAGGATGGCGGTGGAGCCGATGGTGAGCACCGTGCGCAGCCCGATGCCCAGGAACTGGAAGCCAGCGCCCGCAGCCACGCGCTGGCCCAGCGCATCGGCGCGCAGCCTGAACGAATGCTGGACGAGGGTGCGGCGGCGCGGCATGTGCAGGCGTCAACCCGGGCGGCCGGGCGCGCCCGCGAGCGTGCCCAGCGCGGCCTTGGCCAGCACCTTCCAGCCCAGCAGCTGGGTGGGGCGCAGGCGCAGCGCCGTCAACGCTGCCTTGCGTGCGGTGGGCAGGTTGCCGTCGATCAGATGGGCGCCGCCGAAGTCGCTCCAGCTGCGCGCCAGGCCGCGGTTGACCTCGCTGCGGCAGGCGCTGCGGCCATCGGGCGACACGTAGCCCCAGCGCTGCAGCGCGCGGCCGACGACCTCGCCCTTGTGGTTCCTGGCCGGCGCGCCCTTGGTGATGCTGGCCGGGTGCAGCCGGTACAGCGCGCCGGGCCGCGGCACGCGCAGGATCGGTGTGACGCGCGAGGCGCGCAGCCACAGGTCGTAGTCCTCGCCGATGCGCAAGCCCGCATCGAAGCCGCCCAGCTCTCGCAGCAGCGTGCGCTGCGCGAGCACGGTGGAAGTCCAGACCACGCAGTCGAGCAGCAGCTCGGGGTAGATCCAGCCGCTGGCGCCGGCCCAGCGTGCCTGGTCGCCGGCACGGGCCGCCAGTTGCGCCAGCAGCTCGGGGGTCGGCTCGGGATCGGTGCTGTGCCACACCTGCCATGCGGTGTAGGCGATGCGCGCATCGGGGTTGGCCTGCAGCAGCGCGAGTTGCGCCGTCAGCTTGCCCGGCAGCCAGATGTCGTCGGCGTCGACGAAGGCGATCCAGTCACCGGTTGCGTGCTCGATGCCGTGGTTGCGCGCCGCGGCCACGCCCTGGTTGGCCTGGCGCAACAGCGTGACACCGGGGAAGCCGCGGCGCACCAGGTCAGCGGAGCCGTCGCTGGAGCCATCGTCGACGACGATCACTTCCATGTCCGGCAGCCCCTGCGCCAGCACCGAGCGCAGCGTGGCGCCGATGTAACGCTCGGCGTTGTAGCAGGGGATGACGACGGAAACCTTTGTCATTGAACTCGAGCGCCTGGTCGCTTCAGTCGTCGCGTCGGCTGAGCGCATGCCTCAGCCCTGCGTCAGCGTGACATTCAGCTTTGCGAGCGCGGAGGCCAGCCCTTCAAGACGCTCGTCCGGCACGAAGAAGTAGTCCACCAGCTCCCTGCGCCCGTCGTCCGGCACTGCAGCAATGCGACGCAGCAAGGTCGGGGACTCGATGCGCAGGATGCTGAAGCGATGGTCTCGCAGAATTGCTTCCAACTCGCGCTGGCGATGAACACGAAAGTCGCCCACCGAGTTCCCATCGTGCAGCGCAAGCACTTCGCAGATGATCAATGGCCGGCACGACTCGAGGCGGCGACGAAGGCCGCGCAGGACTTCGAGTTCACCACCTTCGACATCGATCTTCAGGAAGCCGACTTTGTCGCAACCAATTTGATCCAGGGCCTCGTCGCCACGCACGACAGTGACATGGCTGCGCAGCTTCATCCGCGCTTCAAAGCGGAACCCGCTGATGAGACTCGCGGCCGGGTCGGTGGCGAAGTTCGACTCCAGCTGCAGAAGGCCAGATCGATCCGACAACCCAGCCGGAACTAGGACACAAGCCTGAAGCTGATTCGCCTCGACGATCTGTCGGGAGACGACGAAGCAGTTCGGGTTCGGCTCGAAGCCGATGTAGTTCCAGTCGGGGTCGCAGTGCTTGATGAACAACATCGTCTGTCCGATGTTGGAGCCCACGTCGACGAAGGAGCCAGGAAAGATCGACCGGATCGACGGCTGCGTGAAGGGTGCCCACGGCGAAAGAACGTAGTCGGATGGAAACGGACTCAAACGACCGCAGTAGGGAAGCTCGTAGCGGCCGTCGAACAGCGGCACCCTACTCTTCGCGAACATCTCTGCTACTCGTCGGCGTCGATGCGTCCAGGTCTCCCAACCCATTTACGTCCCTTTGCATGTAGTGGGTCGGCGCCATGCGGCTTGGACCAACCCGGCTGCAACAAGCTGTTCGGCACGGCGCTTGTCGCAGCGCTCGATTGTTGCACCCGCCCATCGGGCCACGGCTGCGCGGGCGGCGGCCGATCCCCAATTTCGAACGGTCTGCGCGACTATGCGTGCCCGGCAGGGTCATCGCGAGCGGCACAATCCCCGTCAATGGACCCGAGTACGCCACAGCACCCGTCTGCCATGAAGGTCGCCCTGCTATGTTCCGGCGTAGGCCGTGTCGTTCGCGGCCACGAGATCTTTGCGCGCGAGCTGTTCGAGTTGCTGCGCGGCGAGGTCGACTTCACCTTGTTCAAGGGTGGCGGCGAGCCGGCGCCGGCCGAAGTGGTGATTGCCAACGTGCCGCGCACCGCCGCGTGTCTGGCCGACGTCCATGTTGCGGTCTCGCCCAAATGGCAGGCCGCGGCGCAGGAACAGGAGCGCATCCGCATCGAGCACGAGACCTTCGCTTATGCCGCGCTCGGCCCCTTGCTCGAAGGCGGTTACGACGTGGTGCACTGCCTGGAGCAGGAGGTGTGCAACATCGTGCACGCCAACCGGCACGTGTTCGCCAAGACGCCGAAGGTGGTGTTCTCCAACGGCGGCGCGATCGCAGGGCCCGACCTGCCGCACTGCGACTTCGTGCAGGAGCACACCGCCTACAACCTGCAGCGCAGCGCAAGGCACAAGGCCTTCATGATTCCGCACGGCGTGGACGTGCAGCGCTTCCGCCCGGGCCTGGCCAGCGGCTTTCGCGCGCGCCACGGCATCCCGGCCGATGCGCGGCTGCTGATCAGCGTGGGCACGGTGTGCGTGCACCACAAGCGCATGGACCACGTGATCCGCGAGGTGGCGCAGCTCGATGGCGTGTACCTGTCCATCGTCGGGCAAGAGCACCCCGACACGCCAGCCATCAAGGCGCTGGGCCGCGAGTTGCTGGGCCCGCGGGTGGTGTTCGACCGGCTGCCGCACGAGCAGCTGCCCGAGGCCTATGCGGCGGCCGATGCCTTCGTGCTGGGCTCGCTGTTCGAGACCTTCGGCATCGTCTACATCGAGGCCATGGCCATGGGGCTGCCGGTGTTCTGCTCGAACCACCCGAACCAGCAGCTGATCGTGCAGCAAGGCGTGTTCGTCGACATGGCCAGGCCGGGCGCGCTGGCGGCGGCGCTGCGCGACACGCCGGCCGAACGCCTGGCCGAGTTGCGCGTCCGCGGGCGCGAGATCGCCGAGCAGCAGTACGACCTGCATGTGCTGCGGCGCCAGTACATCGAGCGCTACCAGGCCATGGCCGCGGCACCCTGCTCCTTGCCGCAGGCCACTGCGGCCTCGCGTCTGGCCGCCAGCGCGCGCAATGCCCTTCGCGCCCAGCGCCGCCGGCTGGCGGCGTGGGCGCGTTGAATGCGTTGAACCGCGCGCGCGCCGCGCCGACCCTGCCTGCAGCCCCCGCGGGCCGCGCCTTTTCTGCCATCGAAACGATCGCCATGAATCACCCCTTCCCGACTCACCTCGTTCTTGGCAGCCCGCGCTTCGACGACCCGGCGCTGGCCGCGATCGCGCAGCGTGAAGGCGCCTTGGCCGCATGGCAGTGCGCTCTGGAAGGCGGCGCCGAAGTGGCGGCACGTGCGGCGCGCGGCGAATTCGCGGTGGCGCTTGCGCTGCCCGCCGGGCGCGTGTTCCTGGCGGTGGATCGCTTCGCGTCGCGCTCGCTGTGCTACCGCCAGATCGGCAACCACCTGCACTTCGGCGCCAACGCCACCGCGCTGGCGGCGCTGGCACCCGCCGCGCCCATCGACCCGCAGGCGCTGTACGACTACCTGTACTTTCACGCCATCCCGTCGCCGCGCACCGTGTTCACCGGCGTGTACCGCCTGCCACCCAGCCACTACGCCAGCTTCGAAGGCGGCCGGATGAACATCGCACCGTACTGGACGGCGGCCTTCGTCGAGCCGGCGCGGGGTGACTTCGAGCCGCTGGCCGCCGAGTTCCGCCGCCTGCTCGAAGCCGCGGTGGCCGAGCAGCTCGACGGCAGCAAGGCGGCGTGCTTCCTCAGCGGCGGCACCGACAGCTCCACCGTGGCCGGGCTGATCGGCAAGGTCGGCGGCCGCCCCGCAGCGAGCTATTCGATCGGCTTCGACGCCGCGGGCTACGACGAGATGGCCTACGCGCGCATGGCCGCCCAGCGCTTCGGCACCGAGCACCACGAGTACTACGTGACGCCCGACGACCTGGTGCGCGGCATTCCGCAGGTAGCGGCCTTCCACGACCAGCCCTTCGGCAATTCGTCGGCGCTGCCGGCCTACCTGTGCGCCAAGATGGCGCGCGATGACGGCGTGACCCGGCTGCTGGCCGGGGACGGCGGCGACGAGCTGTTCGGCGGCAACGTGCGCTACGCCAAGCAGCGCGTGTTCGGCTGGTACGACAACGTGCCCTCGCCGCTGCGCAGCGGCGTGCTCGAGCCGCTGCTGGAAGGCACGCCACTGGGGCGGCTGCCGCTGCTGCGCAAGGGTGCGAGCTATGTCGACCAGGCCAAGCTGCCGCTGCCCGACCGGCTGCAGCAGTACAACCTGCTGCTACGTCTGGGCACCGAGCAGGTGCTCGAGCCGGCGCTGCTGGCGCGCATCGATGCCGCGTCCCCGCTGCGCCAGCAGCGCGAGGTGTGGCAAGCGGCGCAGGCGCGCGCGCCGATCAACCGCATGCTGGCCTACGACTGGCGCTACACGCTGACCGAGTCCGACCTGCCCAAGGTGGTGGGCAGCACTGCGCTGGCGGGTGTGGACGTGGGCTTTCCGTTCCTGGACACGCGGCTGCTGGATTTCTCGCTCGGCCTGCCCCCCGAGTTCAAGCTCAAGGGCTTGAAGCTGCGCTGGTTCTTCAAGGAGGCCCTGCGCGGCTTCCTGCCCGACGAGATCATCGCCAAGAAGAAACACGGCTTCGGCCTGCCCTTCGGCCTGTGGGCGACGAAGCATGCGCCGCTGAACGCGCTGGCGGCCGATTCGCTGCGCAGCCTGGCCAGCCGCGGTGTGGTGCAGCCGCGCTTCGTCGAACGGTTGCTGGCCGAGCACCTGCCGGCGCACCCGGGCTACTACGGCGAGATGGTGTGGATCCTGATGATGCTCGAGCAGTGGCTGCGCGCGCACCGGCCGGAATGGCGGCTGTAGCGGGCGGCGGGATGGTCAGCGCCGCAGGTTGTCCACCAGCCGCAGGCCGAAGCGCAGGCGGCTGCGGTCCCAGGGCGTGAAGCGCGGCAGCTGGAATCGGTCGCTGTCGCGGCGCGCCGCGCCCCAGGTGGTGGCAACCGCGGCTTCGAAGCCGGCTTCGCGCACCAGCGCCACCGAGGCGTCGTCGTAGTCGTCGCCGCGGCGGCCGTTGGGGTAGGCGAACAGCGTCACCGGCGCGCGCGTGAGGGTTTCGAGCTGGCGTTTGCTGTCACCGATCTCGCGCGCCGCAGCGGCCGCATCGAGGCGCGCCAGGATCGGATGGTTGACGGTGTGCGCGCCGATCTGCATGCCGCCAGCGTGCAGATCGCGCACCTGTTGCGAGGACATCATCAAGTGCTCGGGCGGCGCCGATTGCGCGAGTTCGGTGACACGCTGGCTAAGCGCCAGCCGCTGCGCGGGCTCGAAATACTTGGCGCGCGGCAGGATGGCGTCGATGGCGGCACGGCGCGAGGCGGTGTCATCGGTGCGAAACGCGCCGAACTCGGGGTATCCGATCTGTGCCAGATCGAGCGCCGTGCGCCCGGTGCCGCGTATGGCCTCGATGATGCGGTCGTTCCACATGCAGCCGCCGTCGAGGAAGCCGGTGGCGACGAAGAAGGTGGCGCTCAGGCCGTGGCGTTGCAGGATCGGCATGGCGATGCTGCAGTTGTCTTCGTAGCCGTCGTCGAAGGTGATGGCCAGCGCCCGCGCCGGCAGGGTGCCCAGCGCCAGACGCCGGGCGGCATCGTCCAGCGGCAAGACCTCGAACCACTGCCGCACCCAGGAGCACAGCCGATCGAAGCGCGCGGCGTCGACTTCGTCCGGGAACAACGCATCCGGCTGCGCCAGCACACGATGGAAGATCAGGATGCTCAGCCGGGCGCGCGGCCCTGCCGGCGAACGCAGCGCCGCCAACGCGCGCACTGGCATGTCAGGCGCCCTTGCCCTTGAGCGGCGGCAGCGTCATGCCGGGGAGCTTGAAGCGCCCGCCGACGTAGGCCGGCTCGGTTTCCCATGCACGGCGGCGCAGCCACGCGCCGGTGAGCACCACCAGCATCATCACGTTGTAGGGCAGGTCGAAGTAGGACAGGCTCAGGAACGCGCCGCCGACCGCGAAGCCGGCGATCGACACCTGGCACATGCCCATCAGGTCGGCGCACCACTGCGCTTGCTCACCCTGCGCGAGCGCCTCGCGCCGTATGCGCGCGGCGGCCATCCAGGTGCTGATCCACAGGCCCAGATACAGCGCCAGCCCGATGAAGCCGTGGTGGCCGAGCACCTGGAAGTAGATGCTGTGCGCTGCCGGCGTGCCCACGTCCATGCCGCTCCAGTAGCGCGCGAACAACTCGGCACGCGCCGCCTCGAAGCCCACGCCGAAGGGGTAGTCGAAGGCCAGGCGCCAGGCCACCGTCCACGCCGCGATGCGCCCCATGGCAGATCGATCGTCCTCGTAGGTGCGGATCGTGTCCATGCGGTCGCTCCAGGTGTCGGGCATGAACGACACCAGCAGCATCGATATCAGCAACAACCCCATACCGCCGACGATTCGGCTGCGACTGCGCCACCACAGCACCAACAGCATCGCACCAAGCGCAAGCAGCGCACCGCGCGACTGCGAGCCCAGCGCCGAGGCACCGCACAGCACCATCACCGCGGTCATCGCGTGGCGGCGCCAGCCCGGTGCGAGCTGCAGTTGCAGAAAGCGCACCAGCGGGATGGTCATCACCAGCGCGAGTGCAAGGCTGTTGTTCTCCTGTATGAAGCTTCCCGCCGGCCCGAAGACGTGATGGCCGCCGCCGGTCAACAAGGTGAACAACCCGCCCTTGATGCCGACCACGGCCATCGAGCCGGTCACCACCCATGCGAAGGCGATGATGTGCAGCTTGCTGTGCAGCAGCGCCATGCCGACGAAGACCATCAGCAGGATCTTCATCACCTTCTTCCACTGCTCGTAGTCGCCTGCCGGGTCCAGACCCATCAGCCAGGAGATGGTGATCCACGCCACGAACAGCGCCAGCCAGACCATCGGTGGGCCCTTGATCGGCGAGCTCTTGTCGCGCGCATACAGCAACCCGAGGAGCGTGACGCCCGCCGCCACTGCAGCCACCGGCGCGTCGTAGGCGAAGCCCCAAGTGTAGCGGTGCGGGTTCATGATGCTGATCCACGACCACAGCAGCACGCCGATCCACGGGCTGCGCAGCGCGGCGACGACGCCGACCGCCACCATCGCAATGACCAGGATGTCACGCATGTTCTAGGTCCGCACCGGCCGTGGCGGCATGGCTCACCACATAGCGGTGTTTGCCCGAGCGCTCCGGCGCAATCGCCGCCACGCGTTCGATGCTCACGGCCACGCGCTCGCCCAGGCGCCGCCTGAAACCGGCAACGATGGCGGCGTCGACGTCCGCGCCCACGCCGGGCTGCGCAACGATCTGCACGTTACAGCGAAGCCGGTCGTGCTGCACGATCTTGAAGGCGTCGACGCCCGGCAGGTCGCGCAGGATGTAGATCAGCGCCAGGCCGTGCATCACGGTGCCATCGGCCGCGACCACGAAGTCTGTCGTGCGGCCCTGGATGTCGCGCAACTGCGGCAGGCCACGCCCGCAGGCACACGGGCTGCCGTCGAGCCGGGCGACATCGCCGGTGCGGTAGCGGATGAACGGGAAGTCCTTGGTCGCCAGGTGCGTGACGACGATTTCGCCGGACTGCCCGGCCGGCAGCACGCACCCGGCCGCGTCGACGATCTCGACGATCACATCCTCGGCGGTCAGGTGCATGCCACCCTGCGGGCATTCGTGGGCGATGAAGCCGGCGTCGCGCCCACCGTAGCCGTTGGCCACCTTGCAGCCGAACACGCGCGCGATGGTGTCGCGCTGGTCGTCGTACAGCCGCTCGCTGGTAACGAAGGCGACGCGGATGCCCAGGTCATCCATGCGCTGGCCGCGGCTTGCGGCATGGCGCGCGATGTGGCTGAGCGCGCTGGGGTAGCCGAACAGCATCTTCGGCCGGCGCGAGCGGATGGTGGCCACGAAATGGTCGAGCTTGGCCTCGCTCATTTCGAAGGCGGGCAGCAGTTCGGTGCGCAGCAGTTTGTCGCGGATGGCGCGGATGCGGTCCTGGCTGCCCAGTTCGATCGGCGAGCCCCAGACCACGATCTCGCGGTCGCCGATGTCCACGTTCCACCAGCGCGTGGCACGCCACTTGGCGGCCACGTCGTGGCTGACGCGCTCGTTGCCGATGAAGAAGATCAGCGGCTCACCGCTGCTGCCGCCGGTGTTGAAGCGCTTCAGGCCCTGCGCGCGCGGGTGCTTCATCGCGTCGGTGTGGGCGCGGATGGTGGTCTTGTCCAGCAGCGGCAAGGCCTGCAGGTCGGCCACCCCGGTGACGGCCTGCGGGTCGAACTTCAGCTCGGCGAACAAGTCGCGCCAGTACGGCACTTGTTCGGCCTGCGACAACAGCGAGCGCAGGCGCTGCACCTGCAGTGCGGCGATCTGCTCGGGCGCCCACCATTGCGACTGTTCCATGCCGCGGCGCACGGCCACGCTGTCGTGATGCTTGAGCCGCTCGTGCAGCGGAAAGGCGAGGTTCGAGATCAGCGCGGTGTACATCGTGTCATCGCAGGCCGGCGCGACGTCGCGCCGCCAGACTGCGATTTTCACCCCGCAACGAGATCGAAGCGCCCGCGCTCACGTGACATGCTCCATGCGCCCCTCCTGAGATTCAGCGCACTCGGGTAGCCGTGGCTGCATCCGCGGGCGCGCTGCAAGCGATTCGGTACACCGCCGCCCACTGCGGGCCCACGCGCTCCCAGGTGTAGGCGTTCGCCGTGCGCAGCCCAGCTTCGACCAGTTGCTGCACCAGCTCGGGGTCGGCCAGCAGGCGCAGCACCGCCTGCGCCATTGCCGTAGGGTCGGCCGGCGGCACCAACAGCGCGTCGATGCCATGCTCGACGATGAAGGGCACACCGCCGACATTGGTGCTGACCACGGGTACGCCGCTGGCCAGCGCCTCGAGCACCGAGTTCGGCATGTTGTCGATGGTGCTGGGGTTGATGGCCACCGTGCTGTCGCGCAGTTTGGCCGCCATGTCGTCGCGATCGAGGCGGCCGGCGAAGCACACACGATCATCGATGCCGAGTTCGGCGGCCAGTCGCTGCAGTTCGGCGAGCTGCGGCCCGGTGCCGGCCAGGGTCAGCTGCGCCCGCGGGTGCGGGCGCACGACCAGCGCGAAGGCGCGCAACGCGGTGGCGTTGTCGTAGATGGGCTCGAGGTTGCGCGCCACCAGCAGGCGCGGTGCGCGCTCGCCATCGGCCTGGGCCGCTGCGCGTCTGAATCGCACAAGGTCGACGATGTTGGGCACGATCTGCGCGGCCATGCCGTGCGCGGCGAACACCTGCTGCAAGAAGGCCGACGGCACCACCAGCCGCGCGTCACGCAGCCCGGCACGCACCCAGCCCGCGCGGCGCTGCAGGAACGCGCCGGCTTCGCCGCCGCGGTAGTTGACCACCGCCGGCACCCTGCGCAGCCTGGCAACCCACAGCGCAGGCACTGCGAACAAGTGCCATGACCAACCGGAGTTGGCCATCAGATGGAGCACGTCGGCGCGCCCGGCGGTCCGCCACAGCGCGAAACAGTAGGGCACGAGCCTGAACAGGGCACGAATGATCGGCAAGCGCTCCACCACTGCCGGCCGGTAGGGCGCATTCGTCGCCACCAGCTCCACCTGCGCGTGTTCCTGCTTCAGCAGCTCGGCCAGCTGGCGCGTCTGCATCGCCATGCCACCGGCTGGTGGAGGCACCGGCCCCACCAGTGCGATGCGCAGCCCCGTCAGTCCAACCATCCCGGTCATGCGGCCAGCGCGGATTCGGCCAACGCCGCGTAGGGCCCCACATACTGCGCCACGCTCGAACGCCAGTTGCGCTCCTGCTCGACGAAGCGCCGCCCAGCCGCGCGCAGCTGCGGCCAACGCTCGCGTTGGTCGAGCAACTGCAGCACACAGCCTGCCAGCGCCTGCGCACTGCCGGCTTTGAACAGCATGCCCGTCTCGCCGTGGCGGATCAGCTCCTTGTGCCCACCCACGTCGCTTGCCACCAGCAGCCGCCCCTGCGCCATCGCCTCCAGCGGCTTGAGCGGCGTGACCAGTTCGGTCAGCCGCATGCTGTGGCGCGGATAGGCCAGCACGTCGACCAGGTCGTAGTAGCGCTGCACCTGCGCATGCGGCACACGGCCGGTGAACACCACCTTGTCGGCCACGCCCAGCGCTCGAGCCTGAGCCTTCAGCGCCGCGTCCTGCGGGCCGCCGCCGACCAGCAGCACGCGCAAGTCCGGGCGGCGCTGCAGCAGCGAAGGCAGCGCGGCCAGCAGCAGGTCCAGCCCCTCGTAGGCGTAGAACGAGCCGATGAAGCCGACCACCGTCGCACCGGTCAACCCGAGTTCGGCTTCGAGTGCCTCGTCGGGCGCGCCGCCGACGTCGAAGGACTCGATGTCCACCGCATTCGGAATCACCGTCACCTTGGCCGCGTCGATGCCGCGCGCGACGATGTCGCCGCGCAGCCCTTCGCAGATGGTGAAGACGTGCGCCGCCTGGCGCAGCGCGTGGGTCTCCAGCCGGCGCGTCAGGTGGTAGCGCAGGCTGCCTTCGGTAGTGCTGCCGTGGTCCACCGCCGCGTCTTCCCAGAACGCGCGCACCTCGTACACCACCGGGATGCCCAGGCGCCTGCCCACGCGCAGCGCGGGTATCGCGTTCAGCACCGGCGAGTGCGCATGCAGGATCTGCGGGCGCACGCGTTGCGCCACGTCGAACAGCCTGCGCTCGAGCTGGCGCATCAGCGTGAACTCGCCGACGCCAGGCAGCTTTCCGCCTGTGCCGGGCACGGCCGGGGTGCGATAGAAGTGCCAGCCGTCGACGTCTTCCTCGTCGACCGTGCAATCGATCTGCTTCGGGCTGGTCAGGTGGAAGGTCTGCCAGCCCAGCCGCCGCTGTTCGCGCAGGATCGCCAGCGTGCGGAAGGTGTAGCCGCTGTGCAGCGGGATCGAGTGGTCCAGGATGTGAAGGACGCGCAGGCTCATGCCGCAACTTCACTCTCGACCATCGATGCCATCGCCGGCGCCTCGTCCACCACATTGCGCAAAAAGGCCTCGAACATCAGCAGCGTCCACAGCGGCGCGCTGTAGTCGCGCGTGCCGTCCTGGTGGGCGTCGACCAGGTGCTGCAGGTAGTTGCGCTCGAACCAGCCGGTGCACGCCAGCCGCTCGCCCAGCACCGCGTCGCGCACACGCTGCTTCAGGGGCCCGCGGAACCAGCGCGCCAGCGGCACCGCGAAACCCATCTTCGGCCGGTACAGAACCTCATTCGGCAGCAAGGGCTCCATCGATTTCTTCAGCAGGAACTTGCCTTCGGAGCCGCGCACCTTCAACGACGACGGCAGCGTGGCCAGCCACTCGACCAGCTTGTGGTCCATCAGCGGCTCGCGCACCTCCAGGCTGTGCGCCATGCTGGCGCGGTCGACCTTGGTGTTGATGTCGCCGACCAGGTAGGTCTTCAGGTCCAGGTACTGGATCAGCGCCAGCGGGTCTTCGGTGCCGGCGCGGCCGGCGTGGTAGTCGAACACCTCCTGCGCGCGGTAGCCGGCCAGCTCGCGTTTCAGCGCTGCGCTGAACAGCTGCTCGCGCATCGGCCCGCGCAGGATCGACACCGAATGGAAATAGGCTTCGACCGCGGTGCGGCCCATGCCCTCGAAGGTGGTCTTGGCGCGCAGCACGCGCGGCGCCCAGTCGGCCTTCGGGTACACGCGCCCGAGCAGCCCGAACAGCGGCTGGCGGATGGCGGCAGGCAGCGCCGCGCGCATGCGCTCTTCCATCAGGTGCATGCGGTAACGGCGATAGCCGCCGAAGCTCTCGTCGCCGCCGTCGCCGCTCAGCGCCACGGTGACATGCTTGCGTGCCAGCTGGCACACGCGGTAGGTGGGGATGGCCGAGCTGTCGGCATAGGGCTCGTCGTACAGCCGCGCCAGGGTGTCGATCAGCTCGAAATCGTCGCTGCGCACCGTCTCGACGCGGTGGTTGCTGCGGTAGCGCGTGGCCACCATTTGCGCGAATTCGCTCTCGTTGAACTGCGGGTCGTCGAAGGCGATCGAGCAGGTATTGATCGGGCCGTCGGACAGCCCGGCCATCATCGCCACCACGGCGCTGGAATCGACCCCGCCCGAGAGGAAGGCGCCGAGCGGCACTTCGCTGATCAGCCGCAGCTTGACCGATTCGCGCAGCCGGTCGACCAGTTGCGCGCAGGCGTCCCCGGCGCTGCTGGGG
This sequence comes from Rubrivivax sp., assembly GCA_035438245.1. Lineage (GTDB taxonomy): Bacteria > Pseudomonadota > Gammaproteobacteria > Burkholderiales > Burkholderiaceae_C > Rubrivivax. The sequence goes on along the minus strand of DAORHX010000037.1, from coordinate 1,234 downwards.
TTGCCCAGCGTGAAATGAACGTCCCAGTATTCCTTGGGTTCGGGCAACGGCTGGCCGCGGCGGATGCTCAGGCTGTAGCCCGGCGGCAGCTTCTTCGCCTGGCGGAAGATGCAGCGCGGCTCGGCCACATAGCCGAGCGCGAAATACTCCTCGACGGCCAGCGGGTCGATGTCGCGCTTCATGCCACCGTGGGCCAGCAGCGACTTCAGCTCCGAGCCGAACAGCAGCGTGCCGTCGTCGAGCAGCGCGTAGTACAGCGGCTTGACGCCGAGCCGGTCGCGCGCCATGAAGAGCTGCTGGCGGTTGCGGTCCCACAGCACGAAGGCGAACATGCCGCGCAGGCGCTTGACGCAGTCCTCGCCCCACTGCTCCCAGGCGTGCACGATGACCTCGGTGTCGCTCTTGGTGTGGAAGCGGTGGCCGGCCGCCTGCAGCTCGGGGATCAGTTCCTGGAAGTTGTAGATCTCGCCGTTGAAGACGATGACGACCGAGCCGTCCTCGTTGAACAGCGGCTGCTGGCCGGTGGCGATGTCGATGATGCTGAGGCGCCGGTGGCCGAAGCCGACGCCCGGCTCGATGTGCACGCTGCCTTCGTCGGGGCCGCGGTGCTGCTGCGAATCGTTCATGCGCTGCAGCACCGCCGCGTTGACCGGTCGTGTAGCGCGGGTGTCGAAGATGCCGGTGATGCCGCACATGGTGCTGTCAGGCTTGTTGAGTTGTCATCGATCGTTCGACCAGCAGCCGGTCGTACAGCGCTTGGTAGCTGGCCACCATCGAGCGCAGGCTGAATTGCTGCTCGACACGTTCGCGCCCTGCCCTGCCCATGGCAGCCGCACCTTGGGCATCGGCCGCCATGTCCACCAGCCCGCCGGCCAGCGCCTGCACATCACCCGCCGGCACCAGGCGACCCGTGCTTCCGGCAGCCACCAGTTCGGCGTTGCCGCCGACGTCGGTGGCCAGCACCGGCAGACTGCAGGCCATGGCTTCGAGGATGGTATTCGAGATGCCCTCGGCCAGCGACGGCAGCACGAAACAATCGAGGCCGCGCATGACATCCGGCACGTCTGCCCGCTCCCCGGGCAGCCAGGCCAAGTGGGCAACGCCGGCCGCGTCCAGCACCGCCTGCGCTTCGGCGCGCAGCGGGCCGTCGCCGACCATCATCAGGCGCAAGCGCTCGCGCAGCGGTGGATGCTTCTGCAAGGCGCGCGCGAAGGCCTGCGCCAGCAGCGGTTGC
>DAORHX010000036.1:0-15825 GCA_035438245.1 Rubrivivax sp. | reverse complement strand
GTCCGACAGCTTCCCGTCGGGCTTCTTCTTGATGACGAAGTCGAGCTCGAGGGCGTCCTTCGCGTGGTTCACCATCGACCAGCCGCGGTAGCCGTCGATCCCCGGCACCTGGACCAGCACGAACTGACCGGCATCGAACGACATCGGCGCGGCCAGCGCGATGCGCATGGACATCACGTCGTGCGTCAGCAGCCGGGCGGCGACGATGCGCCCTGACGCGACGCGCGGCGCAGATGACCGCCCCGAACCGCGCATTTCGCGGCTTCGGCCGCGCCTCGCGCCGCCTACGATCGTGTGCGTGAGGGTGCGTCCGTGCGGCGCCGCCCGCGCCCACGTTCGCCCGAGGAAACGCCATGTCCGACCTGTCATCGCCGCCGCTGACCCTGGTGCCCGTCGAGAGCGACGCGCCGGCCCCTGCGGACGCAGCGGGCTTCGCCTGGCCGACGCCGGCCTTTGCCTGCTACGCGGCGCCGCAGCCGCTGGGCGAGGCCGAGCCCTGCCAGATCGAAGGCCTGAACGGCCGGCTGATGAACGGTGCGCTGCTCGAGATGGACCCGGCCGCAGGCGTGGCCAAGGTGCGCATCCCGCCGGCGCGCATCGCCATCCCGCTGCGTTTCAACCAGTTCCGCAAGCTGACGCTGACGCGTCCGCTGCCGGCGCTGGAGGACAGCGCGGCGGCCGGCAGCTTCATGGCGCAGCGGCCGGCGGTGGGCGTGAAGGTGCATCTGAAGGGCGCACCGGCGATCGACGCCTTGAGCATCGGCCACCACGAGGACGCCAGCGGCATCTACCTGTTCGCGCCGGTCGACACGCGCGGCAGCGTGCTGCGCAGCTTCGTGCCGAAGAGCGCCTACGACAGGGTGGAGATCGGCGAGCGCATCGGCGACGTGCTGGTGGCGAACAACGCCGCCACGCCGGGACAGATCGAGCAGGCGCTGGCCGAGCAGCAGCAACTGCGCTCGCGCAAGCTCGGCGAGATCCTGCTGACCAAGCAGGTCGTCACCCCCGAGGAGCTGGAACAGGCGATCGTCGAGCAGGCGCGCATGCCGATGGTGCGCATCGGCGAGGCACTGATCGCGCTGGGCTTCATCAACCAGGCGCAGCTCGAGGTCGCGCTGTCGCAGCAGCGCGAGGACCGCAGCGTGCCGCTGGGCGAGTTGCTGGTGCGCCGCGGACTGGTGTCGCGTGCCGACCTGCAGACCGCGCTGGCGCGCAAGATGGGCTATCCGCTGGTCGACGTCACGCAGTTCGCGCCGGAGACCGAGGCGCTGTCGCGGCTGCCCTTTGCCGTGGCCTGCCGCTTGCCGGCGCTGCCGCTGCTGCTGCGCGGCGGACGGCTGATCGTGGCGGTGGAAGACCCGTCGCGCCCCGAGGTGCTGGACGACATCGAGTTCGCGGCGCAGACCAAGGTGGTGCCGGTGCTGGCACGCGCCAACCTGCTCGGCGCGGCCATCGCCCGGGCCTACGAGCGCATCGGCGTGGCCACCGGCGGCGGCGGGGCCGATGCCGTGCAGGCGGCCGAGTTCGACGTCGAGGAAGCCGGCAAGCTGCTGGCCACGCTGGAGCAGCAGCAGGCGCCCGATGCGGCCGAGCGCGACGAGCCGAGCATCGAGCAGTCCGACAACTCGCTGGTGCGGCTGATCAACTCGATGATCGCCGAGGCGCAGAGCCAGGGCGTGTCGGACATCCACATCGAATGCCAGCCCGGGCGCGACAAGGTGCGCATCCGCTTCCGCAAGGACGGCGCGCTGCGCCCGTACATGGAGCTGCCGCACACCTACCGCGCGGCGATGATCGCGCGCATCAAGATCATGTGCGACCTGGACATCAGCGAGCGGCGCAAGCCACAGGACGGCAAGATCAACTTCGGCAAGTTCGTTCCCGGCCAGCGGCTCGAGCTGCGCGTGGCGACGATCCCCACCGCCAACGGGCTGGAGGACGCGGTGCTGCGGCTGCTGGCCTCGGCCAAGCCGATCCCGCTGGACAACCTGGGGCTGAGCCCCGACAACCTGGCGCACATCAAGGCCGCGTCGCAGCGGCCCTACGGCATGCTGCTGTGCGTCGGCCCCACCGGCTCGGGCAAGACGACGACGCTGCATTCGGTGCTGGGCTACATCAACCAGCCCGACCGCAAGATCTGGACGGCCGAGGACCCGGTGGAAATCACCCAGGCCGGCATGCGCCAGGTGCAGGTCAACCCGAAGATCGACTGGACCTTCGCCAAGGCGCTGCGCGCCTTCCTGCGCGCCGACCCGGACGTCATCATGGTCGGCGAGATCCGCGACGGCGAGACCGCGAAGATGGCGGTCGAAGCCTCGCTGACCGGCCACCTGGTGATGAGCACGCTGCACACCAACAGCGCGGTGGAGACCGTGACGCGGCTGCTCGACATGGGCATGGACCCGTTCAACTTCGCCGATTCGCTGCTCGGCGTGCTGGCGCAGCGGCTGGTGCGGCGGCTGTGCGGCAAGTGCGTGCAGGCCAAGGAAGCGACGGCGCAGCAGGTGGACGAGCTGATGGCCGACTACCTGCATGCCTTCGGCCAGGCGCCGAACAAGCCGAAGGCCGACGACGTGCTCGCCGGCTGGAAGAAGCGCTTCGGCAAGGACGGCAAGCTGATGCACCACTTTGCCAACGGCTGCCCGAACTGCGACGACAGCGGCCTGCGCGGCCGCGCCGGCCTGCACGAGCTGCTGGTGGTGTCGCGCGAGGTCCGCCGCCTGATCCAGACCGGCGGCCGCCCCGACCAGCTGCTGCCCGTGGCGCTGGGCGAGGGCCTGCGCACATTGCGCCAGGACGGCATCGACAAGGTCTGGGCCGGCGCGACGACGATCGAGGAAGTGCGCGCCAGCAGCAACGCCTGAGGCGGCCGCGCCGGGGCGCGGCGCGACCGACCCGGGTCAAGCGACCACGGGCACCAGCGGATCCAGGCGCGGGCCGGACGTGGCCTTGCGCGCGACGATGACGATCTCGCGCCGGAAGCGCCGCGGCACCACGCGATAGGCCAGATGCAGCAGCCTCCTCTTCCAGCCGCGCACCATGCCGTCCGAGCGATAGTCGATCGACTCCACCGCCAGGCCCGATGCCGTCAGGAAGCGTGCGACCTCGCGCGCCGAGTACTCACGCACATGGCCCATATGGCCCAGGCGGCGCAGCTTGCCGTACTCCTGCAGCGGATCGGCCACGCTGCGGCCCAGCAGAAACCGCCCCAGGCTGGGCAGCGAATAGACGTTGGGCGTCGTCAGCAGCAACGGCGCGCCCGGCGCCAGCACGCGCGTGATCTCGCTCAGCACGAACGCAGGGTCGATGCGCAGGTGCTCGAAGGTCTCGCACAGCAGCACGCAAGCGAAGGCGTCATCGGCGAAGGGCAGCGCCGAGCGCTCGGCGTCGCACTGGCGCACGTCGAGGTCGAAATGCCGGACGATGTCGGCAACGCGTTCCGGATCCACATCGACGCCCACGGCCTGGTGGCCGCACAGTTGCATCAGCGCGGTCATGTGGCAGGGCGCCGAGCCGACCTCCAGGATCGGGCCGGAAGGCGCCAGCCTGTCGATCAAGCGAAGGTCCTCGCGATAGCGCCGTTCGTGCGCGTACAGGTTGCTCTTGTGCCAGACGCTCGCCGGACCGGACTGCGCCAGGACGAACTGCCACAGCAGGTCCACCGCTAAGTTCTGCAAGGACCACCTGTCACGTGTTCAGCCCGGACCGCGGCCGGTTGTTCCCTGGGATCGTCCATTGCCATCGGCTTGCTCCGCTCGCCGCAGCCGAATCCAGATGGCTCTGCCTCGGGTGCATGCCCGCGGGCTCCTGGATGGCGGCAGCTACAGTGCCGTGATGGTGCCACGCTCGCTGCTCATCGACGCGCTCAAGGTCCTGGCTTCGCAGCTCATCGTGCTGCACCACCTCGTGCTCTATGCACCGATGGCCGACCTGCTGGCGCCGGCCTGGCCGCTGACCACGGCCTTCCTGGTCGGCGAAGCCCGCTACGTCGTCCAGGTGTTCCTGGTGATCGGCGGCTTCCTCGCCGCCCAGGGCCTGGAGCGGGGTGTGCGCGACCTGCCGCGCACGCTGCTCGCCCGCTACCTGCGGCTGGTGCCGATGCTCGCGGTGGCGCTGCTGGCGGTGCTGGCGGCCAGCGCGCTGCTGCCGCCGGGCCGCTGGCCCGACTGGGTCACGCCCTGGCCGACGCCGGCCGAGTTCGTCGCCCACCTGCTGCTGCTGCAGGACGTGCTGGGCATCCCCTCGCTGTCCGCCGGCGCATGGTATGTCGCCATCGACTTCCAGCTCTACGCGCTGCTGGCGATCGGCTGTGCGCTGCTGCATCGCCGCCGCGCCGAGCGGCCGGTGTGGCGCAGCCCGCTGCCCTGGGTGGTGGCGGCGCTGACGCTGGTGTCGCTCGCTTGGTTCAACCGCGACCCGGCGCTCGATGCCTGGGCGCCGTACTTCCTCACCGCCTACGGGCTCGGCGTGCTCGCGGGTTGGGCCCGGCGGTCGAGCGCCATGGCCTGGCTGTGCGGCGGCGTCTGCGCGCTGCACGTCGCCACCGCCGTACTGGAGTCACGCCCGCGCGTCGTGCTCGCCGTGCTGACCGCCGTGGCACTGCTGGCATGGGCCTCGCGCGCACCGTCACGCGGCCGCAGCACGGATCTGCTCGCGTACTGGAGCGATGCCTCCTACGGCGTGTTCCTCATCCACTACGCGGTGATCGTCGCGGCGACCGCGCTGTGGCTGCGGCTGGGGCTGGACGGGCGCAGCGCCGCATGGGGCTTGCTGCTCGCCTGCTGGGCCGCCAGCCTGGCCGCCGGTGCGGCCCTGCAGCGCCATGTCGGTACGCCGCTGTCGCGCCTGCCGTGGGCCCGGCCGCGGCGGCTCAGCGCGCGCTGATCACGCACGCGCCGGGCGACGCCGGCACGGCCGAGCCTTCCTTCTTCTGCACCAGTGCGACGCCGTTCTTCACGGCGACGATCTCGGCGGCGATGGCCACTGCAATCTCGGCCGGCGTCTTGCCGCCCAGGTCCAGGCCGACCGGACCGTGCAGCTTTTCGATCTCGGCCGGCGACAGGTCGAACAGCGCCAGCCGCTGCTTGCGCGCGGCGGTGTTGTTGCGCGAGCCGAGCGCGCCGATGTAGAAGGCCGGCGACTTCAGCGCTTCCAGCAGCACCAGGTCGTCGAGCTTGGGGTCGTGGGTCAGCGCGACCACCGCGCTGTGCGGGTCGAGTTGCAGCTGCAGCACCAGGTCGTCGGGCATCTGTTTGCTGAAGGTGGTGCCCGGCACGTCCCAGGTCAGGTGGTATTCCTCGCGCGGGTCGCAGCAGATGACCTCGAAATCGAGCGCCAGCGCCATCTGCGCCAGCACGCGCGACAGCTGACCGGCACCGACGATCAGCAGCCGCCAGCGCGGGCCGAACAGCGCGCGCAGCTTCGTGCCGTCGAACTCGAATTTCTCGCCGCGCGCCGCGGTTTCCACGCTCACCGCCCCGCTGTCCAGCTGCAGCGTGCGCGCCACCAGTTCGTGGCGTGCGGCGCGATCCAGGATCTGCTCGATCCAGTCGACCGTGCGCAGCGGCTCCTGCACCAGCCGCAGGTTGCCGCCACAGGGCAGGCCGAAGCGCGCCGCTTCCTCCTTGGTGACGCCGTAGGTCACCAGCGACGGCTTGTCGACCCGCTCGCCGGTGCGCACACGTTCGATCAGGTCGTCCTCGACGCAGCCGCCGGACACCGAACCGACCACCAGCCCGTCGCCGCGCAGGCACAGCAGCGCGCCGGGCGGGCGCGGCGCCGAACCCCAGGTCTCGATGACGGTGACCAGCCACACCTTGTGGCCCTGCTTGAACCAGTCGCGTGCCTGGCTCAGCACCTGCAGGTCCAGACTGTCCATGGCGAATCCTCCGCGGGGCTATTCGCGCTTGAGCTTCAACTCGAAGCCGCTGCGCGTGCCGACCACCTGGCCCTGGCCGTCCAGCCGCAGCTTGACCGTGGCATTGTTGCAGCCGGTGATGACCTCGGAGAACATCAAGGTCAGGTCCAGGCTGTCGGCGGTGGCTTTGTCGTGTCGCAGCGGTACCTTGCGGCCGAAACACACGTTGGCGCGGCTGGAGGTCGCCGTCTGCCACCAGCCACCCGTGGCCGTGACCTCGAACTCGGCTTCGTAGCTCTGCCGCTCGGTCTGCCACTGCCCGTTCCACTTGCCGACGAAGGGCGCGGCCGCGTCGGCCAGCACCAGCGGGCTTGCAGCGACCAGCGCCAGCATCAGGATCGACTTTCGCCACATCGCATCGCCCCTCTCGTCAACGGCTCAGCCAGTACCACAGCAGCAGCACCACCAGCGCCGCCACGCCCCACCACAACGCGCGGTTGTTCTTGGGCGTATCCGCCGGCATCGGCACCTGGCCGGTGTCCGCGGTGGCAGGCACGGGCGGGGCGAGCTGCGTCTCGAAGGCCTTGAAGAAGTCCTCCGCCACCTTGGCGGCGGCGGCGTCGATCAGCCGCGAGCCGACCTGCGCCATCTTGCCGCCGACCGTTGCCTTGGCCAGATACTTCAGCCGCGTCTGCCCGCCCTCGGGGGACAGCGTCACGTCGGCCGAGCCCTTGCCGAAGCCGGCGACGCCGCCCTGGCCGTCGAAGTTGATCGTGTAGCTGTTCGGCGCCTGCACGTTGAGCAGCTTCAGGTTGCCCTTGAAGCGGGCACTGACCGGGCCGACCTTCACCGCCACCAGGGCCGCAAAGGCATCGTCGCCGGTGCGTTCCAGCGATTCGCAGCCGGCGATGCAAGCCTTCAAGGTGTCGGGGTCGTTGAGCGCAGCCCAGGTCTTGTCCTGGGGGGCGGGAATCAGTCGTTCGCCTTGCAGTTCCATGGTGTGTTCAGTGCAGCAGGGTGTGGGGTTGCAGCGGCGGCGCGCGCAGCGCGTCGCCCAGGTCGGCCAGGCTGGCCAGGTTGTGCACCGGCAGGAAGCGGTCCACATGCGGCAGCAGCGCGCGCACGCCCGCGGCCTTGGCTTCGAAGCCTGCGTAGCGCAGCAGCGGGTTCAGCCACACCAGCTGGTGCGCCAGCCGATGCAGCTGCGCGGCGGCGGCACTCAGGTCGCCGTGTTCGTCGCGGTCCAGGCCGTCGCTGACCAGCAGCACCGCTGCGTTGGCGCCCAGCAGGCGCCGTGCCCAGACCCGGTTGAACTCGTTCAGCGACGACGCGATGCGCGTGCCGCCTTTCCAGTCCTGCACCTGCTCGTCGGCCAGGCGCAGCGCGACGTCGGGGTCGCGCTCGCGCAGGCAGCGCGTGATGTTGCTCAGCCGCGTGCCGAAGGTCAGCACGTGCACGCGCAAGGCGCGGCGCATCAGGCCGTGCACGTAATGCAGCATCAGCCGCGAGTAGCGCTCCATCGAACCGGAGATGTCCAGCAGCACCACCAGCGCCGGTGGCTCCTCGCGCGGCCGCGTGTACAGCGGCGCCAGCGTCTGCGGCTGGCGCGCCATGCGCTGCAGCGTGGCGCGCAGGTCGATGCGGCGGCCCGAGCCGGCGTTGGGCGCGGCCTCGTGGCGGCGGCGACGCACGTCGTCCACCGGCAGCGGCAGCTGCTCGGCCAGCTTCTTCGCCAGCTCGAACTCGGCCGTGGTCATGGTCTCGAAGTCGGCCTGCTGCAGCCGCTCGCGGTCGGAGAAAGTGAAGTGCGTGTCGAACTGCACTTCCTCCTTCGCCGTCTGGTTGGCCGGGTTCGGCGGCTCGGGTGCGCGTGGCGCGGACAGCGCCTCGGCCAGGCGGTTGGCGCGCGGCGGGCGCTGCAGCTCGCCGCGGCCCGTGACCTTCGGCAGCATCAGGTACATCATCTGCTCGAGCAGCTTCGGGTCGCGCCAGAAGGTCTCGAAGGCGGCGTCGAACAGCGGCTGCTGCTCGTGGCGTTCGAGCATCACCGCACTCAAGGCCGCATGCACGTCGTCGCGCCGGTCCAGGCCGACCACTTCCACCGCCGACAGCGCGGCGAGCACGCGGTCCGGCCCGATGGCCATGCCCGCGTCGCGCAGCACGCGTGCGAAGTGGACGATGTTCTCGGCGATCACAGCAGCGCCTTGGCTCGCAACTCGTCGAGCAGCTTGGCGGTGTCGCCGTTCTGCATGCGCACCAGGTCGTCCTGGTGCTTCAGCAGCACGCCCAGCGTGTCCTGCACGCTGGCCGGGTCGAGCTGCAGCGTGTTCAGCGCCACCAGCGCGTTGGTCCAGTCGATGGTCTCGGCCACGCCCGGCGACTTGAACAGGTCCAGCGTGCGCATGCGCTGCACGAACTCCACCACCTGGCGGTAAAGACGCTCCGACGCGCCCGGCGCCTTCAGGCGCACGATGTCGAGTTCACGCTCGACGCTGGGGAAGCCGACCCAGTGGTACAGGCAGCGGCGCTTCAGCGCATCGTGGATCTCGCGCGTGCGGTTGCTGGTGATCAGCGTGATCGGCGGCTCGGCCGCGACCACGGTGCCGTACTCGGGGATGGTCAGCTGGTTCTCGGCCAGCACTTCCAGCAGGAAGGCATCGAAAGGTTCGTCGGCGCGATCCAGTTCGTCGATCAGCAGGACGGGCGATCGAACTTGCGTCAGCGCCTGCAGCAACGGCCGCTCGATCAACATCGCACGCGAATAGAGGTTGCGCGTCAGCTGCTCGCGGTCGGTGTCGTGCACGGCTTCGGCCAGCCGGATCTCGATCATCTGCCGCGCCACGTTCCATTCGTAGGCGGTCTGCGCCACGTCCAGGCCTTCGTAGCACTGCACGCGCAGCAGCTGCGTGTTCAGCGCACGCGCCAGCGTCTTCGCCAGCTCGGTCTTGCCGACGCCCGGTGCGCCTTCCAGGAACAGCGGGCGCTGCAGCTTCAGGCTCAGGAACAGCGCGGTCGCGAGCTGGCGGTCGCAGACGTAGTTCTCCGCCGCCAGCAGCTCGATGACGGCGTCGACGGAAGCGGGCAGGGCTAGGGTCATGGCGGAGGCACCAACGTCGAAGCGATCAAGCCCTTGTGGGCGGGGCACCGTAAGACCGTTGCCGGGCGAGCGCGAGCAGGCTACCTTGACAGCGCATCGATGAAATCCTCCGCCGCCACCTCCGCCTGGCGCAGCAGTCCTGCCAGCGTGCCCACCTTCAGCTCCTGATGCAGCGGCACCACACAGCCCTTGGCCTCGCGCCGCATGATCACGTGGCTGCCACTCTGGCGAAGTTTGACGAATCCAAGTCGTTCCAGTGCGCGGATCGCCTCGGCGCCCGAAATCCGTGGCAGCCTAGGCATGCGCCACGACGGGCAGACTGAACATCGTGACCAGCGGGTGCCCCGTCGCTGGCAACGGGAACTCCGACAGATAGAGCGCAGTCGCCTCGCGAAGATTGGCCACTGCTTCTTCGACAGTCTCGCCTTGGGTCGTTGTGCCCGTCTCCGGGTTCAGCGCGACATAGCCTCCCTCTTCGGCGGGCGTCAGTACGGCGGTCAATTCCATGGCATGGATCCCTTGCTCGACAACGCGGATTGTCGGCCGAAGCGACGCCAGCGTCCGGCCGATGGGTTGAAAGGGCCCCAATGATGGCTAAAGGTGGCTAAAGGGCGAATGCGCGTGCACCCGCCCCTTCGCCGGCAATGCCAAGGTTTCAGCGCGCCAGCGCCTTCTCCACCGCGCGCGCCGCCATCACGCTGACCATCGCCGCGCGGTAGGCTGCCGAGGCGTGCAGGTCGCTGTTCATGTCGGCGTCCGACAGCTTCACCGCCTTCGCCGCGGCCGCTGTGAAGCTCTTGCCCAGTGCCGCTTCCAGCTCGGCGCTGCGGAAGGCGTTGCCCTTCGCGCCGGTGACACCGACGCGTACACCGCCCGCCCCCTGGCTGACGAACACGCCCACCAGCGCGAAGCGCGAGGCCGGCTGCTCGAACTTCTCGTAGGCCGCCTTCTGGGCGACCGGGAAGCTGATCGAGACGATCAGCTCGCCGGGCTGCAGCGCGGTTTCGTACAGGCCGGTGAAGAAGCCGTCGCCGGCGATGCTGCGCTGGTTGGTGTGGATCGTCGCCCCCAGGCCCAGCACGGCTGCGGGATAGTCGGCGGCCGGGTCGGCGTTGGCGATCGAGCCGCCGATGGTGCCCATGTTGCGCACCATCGGGTCGCCAATCAGGCCGGCGAGCTCGGCCAGCGCCGGAATGGCCTTGCGCACCTCGGCCGAGCGCGCCACCGTGGCGTGCGTGGTCATCGCGCCGATGCTCACGCTGCCGGCATCGACCTTGATGCCCTTCAGTTCGGCGATGCCGCCCAGGTCGACCAGCGTCGCGCTTTGCGACAGCCGCAGTTTCATCGCCTGGATCAGGCTCTGGCCGCCGGCCAGGTAGCGCGCGTCGCCCTTCAGCGCCGCCGCGGCGGCCGCCTTGTCGGCCGGACGTTGATAGTCAAAGCTGTACATGCGTTGCTCCTCAGGCGACTTTGTTGGCCGCGCGCCAGACACGTTCGGCGGTGGCCGGCATGGCGATGTCGCGCACGCCGATGGCATCGGTGAGCGCGTTGATGAAGGCCGGCGGCGAACCGATGGCGCCGGCCTCGCCGCAGCCCTTGACGCCCAGCGGGTTGTGCGTGCACGGCGTCACCGTGTGGTCGACCTGGAAGCTCGGCAGGTCGTCGGCGCGCGGCATGGCGTAGTCCATGTAGCTGCCGGTCAGCAGCTGGCCGCTCTCGGCGTCGTAGGCGCAGCCTTCCAGCATCGCCTGGCCCAGGCCCTGCGCGATGCCGCCGTGCACCTGGCCTTCGACGATCATCGGGTTGACGATGTTGCCGAAGTCGTCGACCGCGGTGAACTTCTCCACCGTGGTGCGGCCGGTCTCGGGGTCGACCTCGACCTCGCAGATGTAGCTGCCCGACGGGTAGGTGAAGTTGGTCGGGTCGTAGAAGGCGTTTTCGTTGAGCCCCGGCTCGAGCTTGTCGAGCGGGTAGTTGTGCGGCACGTAGGCGGTCAGCGAGACCGCGCCGAAGGGCAGCTTCTTGTCGGTGCCCTTGACCTTGAACTCGCCGTTCTCGAAGTCGATGTCGATGTCCGCAGCCTCGAGCAGGTGCGCGGCGATCTTCTTGCCCTTGGCGATGACCTTGTCCACCGCCTTGATGATCGCCGTGCCGCCCACCGCCAGCGAGCGGCTGCCGTAGGTGCCCATGCCGAAGGGCACGCGCCCGGTGTCGCCGTGCACGATCTCGACGTTCTCGACCGGGATGCCCAGCTTGCCCGCCACCACCTGCGCGAAGGTGGTCTCGTGGCCCTGGCCGTGGCTGTGCGAGCCGGTGAAGACGGTCACCGTGCCGGTCGGGTGCACGCGCACCTCGCCGGCTTCGAACAGGCCGGCGCGCGCGCCCAGGGCGCCGGCGATGTTGCTCGGCGCCAGCCCGCAGGCTTCGATGTAGCAGCTGTAGCCGATGCCGCGCTTGCGGCCCCGGGCTTCGGACGCCGCCTTGCGCGCCGCGTAGCCCTTGACGTCGGCCAGCTCGATGGCCTTGTCCAGGTGCGCCGCGTAGTTGCCGATGTCGTAGGTCAGCCCCACCGGCGTGGCGTAAGGGAAGCTGGTGACGAAGTTCTGGCGGCGGATCTGCGCCGGGTCCATCTTCATGTCGCGCGCCGCGGTCTCGACCATGCGCTCGACCAGGTAGGTGGCCTCGGGCCGGCCGGCGCCGCGGTAGGCGTCGACCGGCGCGGTGTTGGTGAACACCGCCTTGACCTCGCAGTAGATCGCCGGCGTCTTGTACTGCCCGGCCAGCAGCGTGGCGTACAGAATCGTCGGCACGGCCGAGGCGAAGGTCGACAGGTACGCGCCCATGTTGGCCACGGTGTGCACGCGCAGCGCCAGGAAGTTGCCTTGCGCGTCCATCGCCAGCTCGGCGGTGCTGGCATGGTCGCGGCCGTGCGCGTCGGTGAGGAAGGACTCGCTGCGCTCGGCCGTCCACTTGATCGGCCGGCCCACCTGCTTGCTGGCCCAGACCAGCGCCACGTCCTCGGGGTAGAGGAAGATCTTCGAGCCGAAGCCGCCGCCGACGTCGGGCGCGATGATGCGCACCTTGCTTTCCGGCAGGCCGAGCACGAAGGCGCACATCAGCAGCCGCTCGACGTGCGGGTTCTGGTTGGCCACGTACAGCGTGTACTGGCCGTCGTGCTTGGTGTAGTGCGCGTTGCAGGCGCGCGGCTCCATCGCGTTGGGGATCAGCCGGTTGTTGGCGAAGCTGAGCTTCGTCACGTGCGCCGCCTTGGCGAAGGCCGCGTCCACCGCCGCCTTGTCGCCGTGGCCCCAGTCGTAGCAGACGTTGTTCGGCACGTCGTCGTGCACGCCTAAGCCGGCCGACTCCACCGTGGTGATGTCGATCACCGGCTTCAGTTCTTCGTAGTCGACCTCGATCAGCTCGGCGGCGTCCTTGGCCTGCAGCGCCGTCTCGGCCACCACCAGCGCCACCTGGTCGCCGACGTGGCGCACCTTGTCCTTGGCCAGCACCGGGTGCGCCGGCTCCTTCATCGGCGTGCCGTCCTTGTTGTTGATGAGCCAGCCGCAGGGCAGGCCGCCAACGCCGGCCAGGTCGGCGCCGGTGAAGATGTTCAGCACGCCGGGCGCGGCCCTGGCGGCATCGAGCTTGAGGCTCCTGATGCGCGCATGCGCGTAGGGCGAGCGCAGGAAGAAGCCGTAGCTCTGGCCCGGCAGCACCACGTCGTCGGTGTACTGGCCGGCGCCGGTGAGGAAACGCTGGTCCTCGCGGCGCAGCAGCGGCTTGCCGATGGGGGAGTTGGACATGTCGGTCATGACGTTCTCCTCAGGCCGCGGTGGGCTGCTTGCCCGACTGGCAGAACTGCACTGCCTTGACGATGTTGTGATAGCCGGTACAGCGGCAGATGTTGCCTTCCAGGCCGGCGCGGATCTCGGCCTCGCTGGCCTTGGGGTTGTCGGCCAGCAGCTGCACCGCCGACATCACCATGCCCGGCGTGCAGTAGCCGCATTGCAGCCCGTGGCATTCGCGGAAGGCGGCCTGCATCGGGTGCAGTGTTCCATCCTGGGACAGTCCCTCGATGGTGGTGATGCTCGCGCCTTGGGCCTGCGCCGCCAGCATCGAGCAGGACTTCACCGCGCGGCCGTTCAGGTGCACGGTGCAGGCGCCGCATTGCGCCGTGTCGCAACCGACGTGGGTGCCGGTGAGCTGCAGCTGCTCGCGGATCAGCTGCACCAGCAGCGTTCGGGGGTCGACGTGGGCCGTCACGGCCTTGCCGTTGACCGTCAGGGAAATGGCAATGCTCACTTGATGTCTCCTCCAGGGGTTGGCGCCGCGCGCCCGCGCAGCACCGCTTGCCGGAGCATTGTCCGAGTGCATCGTCCCTCGGCACAACGCAGGTCTAACCCTATGTCGCCACGGCACGGCGCGACGGGGCTGCGCCGGCGCGGCTAGCGGCCGGCGTTGGGGAAGAACAGCTGCTCGCCGCCGATGCGGAAACCGGCGATCGACGCGTGGCCCCCGGGCGACACCACCCAGTCGGCGAAGGCCTGCGCCTGCTCCTTCTTCACATGCGGATGCTTCGCCGGGTTGACGACGATCACGCCGTAGGGGTTGAACAGCCGCTTGTCGCCTTCGACCAGCAGCCCCAGGTCGGCGCGGTTCTTGAACGACAACCAGGTGCCGCGGTCGGCCAGCACGTAGGCGTTGGCCGCAGCCGCGATGTTCAGCGCCGGGCCCATGCCGCAGCCGCATTCCTTGTAGCCGGCGACCTTGGCCGCAGGCGTGTCGATGCCGGCGGTGTTCCAGAAGCGCAACTCCGCGGCATGCGTGCCGCTCTTGTCGCCGCGCGAGACGAACCCGGCCTGGCCTGCCGCCAGCTTCCTCATCGCCACGACGATGTCGTTGCCGCGCACGCCGGCCGGGTCGGCTTTCGGCCCGACGAGCACGAAGTCGTTGTACATCACCGGCAAGCGCTTCAGGCCCCAGCCGTCGGCGACGAACTTGTCCTCGGCCACCTGGTCGTGCACGAAGAGCACATCGGCATCGCCGCGCCGCGCCATGTCCAGCGCCTGGCCGGTGCCCACCGCGACCACGCGCACCTCGATGCCGCTGGCCGCCTTGAAGGCCGGCAGCAGGTGGCCGAACAACCCCGACTGCTCGGTCGAGGTGGTGGAGGCCATGACGAGGGTCTTGTCCTGCGCCAGGGCCACCGTCGATGCGCAGGCCAGCGTGCACAGCCACAGCAGCGCACGCCGGCGCGAGCGTTGCGAGGACCTCGGGTTCATGTGCGCTCTCCCTTGAGAAACAGTTGGGCGGGGCCGCTGAGCGGCCCGTCGAAGAAGGCCGCGGTGGGCAGATCGGCGTGGATGCGGCCGCGCTCGAGGTAGACGACCCGCGTCGCCAGGCGCTTGGCCTGGCCGAGGTTGTGCGTGCTCATCACCAGCGTCATGCCCTCGGCCGCCAGGCCGGCGAGCAGCGTCTCGATCTCGCGCTTGGCATGCGGGTCGAGGTTGGCGGTGGGCTCGTCCAGGAACAACAGCCGCGGCCGCACCAGCAGCGCCCGTGCCAGCGCCAAGCGCTGCTGCTGCCCGCCGGACAGCGCACGCGCCGGCCGCCGCTGCAGGCCGTCGAGGCCGACACGTTGCAGCACCTAGCTGCAGCGCGCGGCCCAGGCGTTGCGCGGCACGCGCGCCAGCCACAGCGCCAGGCGCAGGTTGTTGAGCACCGACAGGTGCAGCAGGAAGGGCCGCTGGAAGACCATGGCCTGCGTCAGCGCCGCGTCGGCCATCTCGCGCCGGCCCGCCGGCCGCAGCAGGCCATGCAGCACGCGCAGCAAGGTGGTCTTGCCCGAGCCGTTGGCACCGACCAGCGCCACGACCTCGCCGCGCTCGACACGCAGCGACACCGCATGCAGCGCACGCTCGCCGCCGAAGTCCACCGACACGTCGTGCAGCGCGACGAGGCTCATCGCGCTCCCCGCGCAACCGGGCCCGGCGCGAGCCGCAGCAGCGCGAGCAGCAGGTTCAGCACCCCGATCACCGCCAGCAGCACCAGCCCCAGCGCCAGCGCCAGCGGCAGGTCGCCCTTGCTGGTCTCGAGCGCGATGGTGGTGGTCATGACGCGCGTGAAGCCGTCGATGTTGCCGCCGACGATCATCACCGCGCCGACCTCGGCAACGGCCCGGCCGAATGCGGCGATCAGCACCGTCAGCACCGCCCAGCGCCCGTGCAACAGCATCAGCAGCGCACTGGCGAAGGCCGTGGCGCCCATCGAGCGCAGCTGGTCACCGCCGTCGAGCAGCGCATCGGCGACGAACTGGCGCGTCAGCACCGCCACCACCGGCAGCACCAGCAGCGTCTGCGCGACGATCATCGCGCTCGGGGTGAAGAGCAGGCCGAGATGGCCGAGCGGCCCGGCGCGCGACAGCAGCAGGTAGACGATCAGGCCGACCAGCACCGACGGCAGCGCGAGCAGCGTGTTCATCGCCAGCAGCAGCGCACCGTGCCCGGGAAAGCGCGCGACGGCCAGCCAGCCGCCCAGCGCCAGGCCCAGGGCGCCGGCGATCAGGCTCGCCGAGCCGCTGACCCACAGCGACAGCGCCACCGTGCGCTGCAGCACCGGATCGGCATGGACGATGAGGTCGAAGGCCGTGAGCACGCTCTGAGCGACGACGCTCATTCACGGCCTTTCATGTGAGCGGCATTCTCGGCGCGCAGCGCACGCAGGGGCTGCTCGTCGCCCCCGGCAATCCGCTGCAGCGGCGCAGCAGCGGAGCGTTGTCGCCAAAGCGGCGTGTCGCCCCGGGGCGCGACCGCACGCGCAGGCGCCGCGCCGGCGTCACGGCGCGCAGCTGCGAAAGCCGCAGAACGCCACG
>DAORHX010000035.1:0-15910 GCA_035438245.1 Rubrivivax sp. | reverse complement strand
GGTCGGTGTCGTTCATCGTCCGGTGAGCGTCGTCGCTGCGGTTTCGCCGATCAGGCGCTGCGGCAGCAGTTCGAGCGCGAGCTCGCCGCTGTTCAGCCAGACATGGCCGTCCTGCATGCTCAGCTGCCACTGCAGGCTGCGCGCCGCCGTGCGTGCCAGCGCCTGGGCCTGCACGGCCGGCAGCTGCCACACGTTCAGGTTGGACAGCCGCGTCAGCTTGTGGCGGATGCCGGCCCACCAGATGTCGGCGCTGCTGCCGTAGCAGTAGATCGTGACCCGCTCGGCGCGCGCGCAGGCCTTGCTCAGGCGGCGCTCGTCGGGCTGGCCGACCTCGATCCACTGCACCAGCTGGCCGCTCAGATCGTGCTGCCAGAGGTCCGGTTCGTCGCTGTCCGACAGCCCGCGCGCGAACTGCAGCGCGCCGCGCGTCGTGTCGTGCGGCACGTTCAGCGCGAAGGCCAGCAGCCGCACCAGCAGCCGTTCTTCGGTTTCGGAGGGATGCAGCGCCAGCGTCAGCGCATGGTCGGCATAGAGCTGCCGGTCCATGTCGGCGATCTGCAGCGACGCCTTGTAGATGGTGGACTTCAGGGCCATGGGGTGTCGAGAGTAGGCGGCACTGTGCCATACCCGCGCGACGGCGGTGCCTGAGCCCCGTAGTCCTACGAGGTGACAGCGCCGCGGCCGGCGCGCAGCATCGCGCGCAAGGCCGGCAATGTCATTGCCGCGTGCAGGTGCCGGCCGTACGATCGCCGGCAAGAACAACCCGAGGAGCAGCCCCATGCGATGCGTTCCCCACCCGCAGTCGATCCTGGTCCTGGCCTTGGCGGCGGCCGCGCCGTCCTGGGCCGCCCCCAATGCCGAGCGCGACGCCTACTTCGGCGAGACGCACGTGCACACCAGCTGGTCGCTCGACGCCTGGCTGTTCGGCAACCGCCTGACCGGGCCGGCCGATGCCTACAAGTACTTCAAGGGCGAGACGATCAAGCACCCGGCCGGCTACGACATCAAGATCACGACGCCGCTGGACTGGGCCGGCGTCACCGATCACTCCGAATACGTCGGCGTCATCAAGTTCGCCAACGACCCGAACTCGCCGGTGAGCAAGCTGGCCGCCGCGCAGCCCTTGAGGGTCGATCCGAACAAGCCGCTGCTCGAAGAAGGCGACCGCATCTTCGCCTACGTGACCAAGGTGCTGTTCGGCGGGCCGCCGGTGAAGGCGCTGGCCAGCCCGCAGATCGCCGGCACGGTGTGGCAGGAGACCATCGCCGCCGCGCAGGCGGCCAACGAGCCGGGCAAGTTCAGCGCGTTCTGTTCGTACGAATGGACGTCGATGCCGAACAACATGAACATGCATCGCAACGTCTTCTTCAAGGAATGCCACAAGGTGCCGGCGGCGCCGTTCTCCGCGCTCGACTCGGCGCATCCCGAAGACCTGTGGCAGTGGATGGACAGCGAGCGCAAGAAGGGGAATGAGCTGCTCGCCATCTCGCACAACGCCAACCTGTCCGACGGCCGCATGTACCCGACCGAGGTCGACCTGCGCGGCCGGCCGATCGACGCCGCGTGGGCCGAGTCGCGCAACCGCAACGAGAAGCTCACCGAGATCAAGCAGATCAAGGGCGCCTCCGAAACCCATCCGCTGCTGTCGCCGAACGACGAGTTCGCCAGCTTCGAGATCATGCAGTTCATGATCGGCGACCCGCCGGGGCGCACGCCGCAGATCCCCGGCGGCTTCGCGCGCCAGGCGCTGAAGGACGGCCTGGCGATGCAGGGCGCCTTGGGCTTCAACCCCTACAAGTTCGGCTTCAACGGCGGCGCCGATTCGCACAACACCGCGGTGGCCTACCGCCAGGGCAACTGGTTCGGCGCCCACGCACTGACCGACGCCACGCCGCAGATCCGCATGTCGGGCCGCATCACCGCGGGCATGGACCCGCGCTCGCTGAACCCCGCCGGACTGACCGGCGCCTGGGCCGAGGAGAACACGCGCGCGGCCATCTTCGAGGCGATGCAGCGCAAGGAGACCTTCGCCACCAGCGGCCCGCACATCCGGGTGCGCCTGTTCGGCGGCTGGGACTACGCGGCCGACACACTCAACGACGCGGCCTGGGTGAAGACCGGCTACGCCAAGGGTGTGCCGATGGGCGGCGACTTGCCGGCGGCGAAGGCCAAGGCGCCGAGCTTCGTCGTCTGGGCGGTGAAGGACCCGAGCTCGGGGAACCTCGACCGCATCCAGATCGTCAAGGGCTGGAGCAA
The DNA here is from genome assembly GCA_035438245.1 of Rubrivivax sp. Taxonomy (GTDB): domain Bacteria; phylum Pseudomonadota; class Gammaproteobacteria; order Burkholderiales; family Burkholderiaceae_C; genus Rubrivivax. The sequence continues at coordinate 13,654 of DAORHX010000035.1, read as the reverse complement.
GAGCGGGCAGAGCTTCGAGAAGGTCTTCGACGTCGTCTGGGCGGGTGATCGCAAGGCCGGCAAGTGGAGCGGCAAGATCGCGAAGATCGGCAGCACGGTCGATGTCGACAACGCCAGCTACACCAACACCATCGGTGCGGTGGAGTTGAAGACGGTGTGGACCGACCCCGAGTTCGACCCCTCGGCCGACGCGTTTTACTACGCCCGCGTGCTCGAGATCCCGACGCCGCGCTGGACCACGCTGCAGGCCAAGGAACTCGGCATCGCGCCGCCCGACGTCGTGCCGGCGACGATCCAGGAGCGCGCGTGGACTTCGCCGATCTGGTACACGCCGACGGCCGACGCGCGCCAGGGCGCCAAGGTGAACACCACCGTGGCCGCGCTGAAGAAGCAAGGCGCCGTCGCGCTCAACGACGCGCAGCTCAAGGCGCTGATCGTGGCCAAGTCGATCTGGCTGCAGAACAACGTCACCGGCGACAAGTTCGAGGTCGTCTACAGCGCCTCGGGCAAGGGCGCGAAGGCGGCGCTCCCGTCGGAGCCTGGGTTCATCACGCAGCAGTTCGGCGCCAACCAGGGCCACTTCTGGCTGCGCTTCGTCGGCAAGAACGCGACCTTGCCTAGCCTCACCGGCAACGTGGTGCAAGGCAGCTACCTCGGCACCTCGGAGCCGTACTACATCAACAACGGCAGGATCGTCAGTTCGTTCTCGGGCACGCCGATCGAGATCGCCGTCTACAAGCTCGGCGACAAGTACCTCGCGGCGCGCAGCAACGAGTTCGGCTACGCCAACTACGAGATCATCCCGGTGGTGGCGGTGCTGAACCCGCTGGCGGTGGGCAGCAAGCCTGCCGGCAAATGAGCATCCGCGGGCTGCTGCGCGAGCCGCTGGTCCAGTTCCTGCTGGTCGGGGTGGCGCTGTTCGGCGCGTGGCAGCTCGTCGCGCCGGCCGATGCCGAGCGCGGGGATGACAAGCGCATCGTCATCACCGAAGACGACCTGAAGCAGATGTCGGCGGCGTGGCTGGCGCAGGGGCGGCCGCCGCCGAGCGGGCCGCAGCTGCAGGGCCTGATCGACATCAAGGTGCGCGAGGAGGTGCTGTACCGCGAGGCGCTCGCGCTCGGCCTGGACAAGGACGACGCCATCGTCAAGCGCCAGCTGGCGCGCAAGATGGACTTCCTGGCCGAGGATGTGTCGAAGCTGGAAGAGCCGAAGCCGGGTGAGCTGCGCAGCTGGTACGAGCAGAACAAGGCGCGCTTCGCGCTGCCGCCGCGCGCGTCGTTCCGCCATGTGTATTTCTCGCCCGACCGGCGCGGTACGAATGCGCGCGCCGATGCTGAAGGAGCGCTTGCGCAGTTCGCCGGCAAGCCGATCGACGTGTCCACCACCACCGGCGACCCGTTCATGTTCCAGGGCTTCTACGGCGACCGCTCGCTCGAAGTGGTCGCCAAGGAGTTCGGCCCGCCGTTCGCGCGTGCGCTGGCCGGCATCGCGCCCGGCGCCTGGGCTGGGCCGATCGAGTCCGGCTACGGCTGGCACCTGGTCTTCGTCGATGCGCTGACGCCGCAGCGTTCTCCCGACTTCGACGAGATCGAGGCCGAGGTGCGCACCGCCTGGGTCGAGGACCAGCGCGAGCAGACCAAGTCGCGCCTGTACAAGACGATGCGCGCGCGCTACGAGGTCGTGCTGCCGGCGGGTCACTGATGCGATCCGGCGTCTCGTCCCTGCGCAGCCTGTGGCTGGCGGTTCTGGCGCTGCTGCTTTCGTGCAGCGCGCTCGCCCACGATTCGCGCCCCGCCTACCTGGAAATCCGCCAGATCTCGGACACGCGTTTCGACCTGCTGTGGCGCATCCCGGTGATGTCGGGCATGCCGCTGCCGGTGGTGCTGAAGCTGCCGACCGACGTGCGCAACGTCACCGAACCCGTCGTGCGCGAGCTGTCGGATTCGCGCGTCGAGCGAAGGATGATCGAGGCGCCGGGCGGGCTGGCCGGGCAGCGCATCGAGTTCCCCGGCCTGCAGGGCACGATCGCCGACGTGCTGGTGCGCATCGAGGGCCGCGACGGCCAGGTCACGACCAAGCTCGTGCGCGGCTCGACGCCGTGGCTCGACATCGCCGCGCCGGCAGGCAGCGCGCTCGATGTCTTCAGCGCCTTCGTCGCCCACGGCATCGAGCACATCCTGCTCGGCTACGACCACCTGCTGTTCGTGGCCGCGCTGATGCTGATCGTGCGCAGCACCAGGGCGCTGGTGCTGACGGTCACCGCGTTCACGCTGGCGCATTCGATCACGCTGGCGCTCGCGGCGCTGGGCGTGGTGCAGGCGCCGGGGCCGCCGGTCGAAGCCGCGATCGCCTTCTCGATCGTGCTCGTCGCCGCGGAGATCGTTCGGCTGCGCCGCGGCGAACCCAGCCTGACGGCGCGGCAGCCGTGGCTGGTCGCGTTCTGCTTCGGCCTGCTGCACGGCTTCGGCTTTGCCGGCGCGCTGTCGGAGATCGGCCTGCCGCAAGGCGACGTGCCGCTGGCGCTGCTGGCCTTCAATGTCGGCGTCGAGCTGGGGCAGCTCGCCTTCATCGCCGCGGTGCTGGCGGTGGTCGCGGTGGTGCGCCGGCTGCGTTTCGCCGATGGCCTTCGACATCAGCTCGGTCGCGCTGCGCCCTACGTCATCGGCTCGCTGGCCGCGTTCTGGTTCGTCGAGCGGGTCGCTGCGTTTGCCGCAGTGTGAACCCGCCGCTCGGCGTCGCAGTGCTGCGCCACGGGCCCGGCAACTCGCGGCCCTTCAGGAGCGCTTGCGCTTGGCGCGGACCGGTGTTTCCGACATCCAGTCCTGAAGCTTCAGTCCGGGCACCCGCTCGAAGTGGCGTGTGTTGTGGGTGACCAGTGTCAGACCCTCGGCGAGGGCGTGGGCGGCGATCTGCGTGTCGATCTCGCCGATGGGGCTGCCGTGGCGCCTGTTCGCGTCCTTCAGTGCGCCGTAGTGGTCTGCGGCCCGGGGCGTCCACGGCAGGCTGGGCACGTGCTGCAGGAAGTGGTCGATGAGCGTGCGCCGCCGGTCGTCGGCGGCCATGCCGGCCTGGCCGAAACGCAGCTCGGCGCGCGTCAGCACCGACAGCGCCACGCTCTGCTGCAGCAAAGCTTCATTCACGCGCGCCTCCAGCACGGCCGAACTGCGCCGCAGGTAGTAGCTGGCGATGTTCGTATCCAGCAGATAGAGCAGGCTCACCGGCTGCGCTTCGTGCCGCGGCGAGAGGGTCCCGGCCAATCGGCCAGCGGGTCGGCGCGCGGCGCATCGTCGCGGGGCGGCACGAACTCCTCGCTGGGGGGCATGCTCTGCAGCTCGTTCAAGAAGTCCTGCAGCGCATCCGCATCGGGCTTGGGCTTGAGGGTGATTTCGCCAGTGTGTTCGTTGCGGGTGATCCACATCTCGCGCGTGTTCACCCTGAAGGCCTTGGGCAGACGCAAAGCCTGGCTGTTGCCGGCGGTGAAGACCTTGGCCGTCATGGTCATGATGTGTCTCCCAAGGAATGTATCTACGAAAGCGTATCTATTCTAGCGAGCCCTCTGCGGCACATCGTGACGACCTGCGCAGTCAGCCCTGACCCGGCACGACGACCTCGACGCGCTGGCCGGCAGCTGGCGCAAACAGGACTCCTCGTCGACACCAACGCCTACACGGCCTTCATGCTCGGCGATGCCGCCGTGGTCGAAGTCATCGCCCATGCCGAACGCACCTGCCTGAACAGCATCGTGCTGGGCGAACTGCTCGGCGGCTTTGCGGCCGGTGCGCGCGAGGCGAAGCATCGCGCGGAACTGGCGCGCTTCCTGGACGCGCCGCGCGTCGAACTCGTGCCGGTCACGGCGCAGACCGCCGATAGCTATGCGTTGGTCTACTCGGGCCTGCGGCGCAACGGCCAGCCGATCCCGACCAACGACCTGTGGATCGCCGCCAGCGCGCTGGAGCACGGCGCCGCGCTGCTGACGCGCGACGCCCACTTCGGACATATCGATGGGTTGCGCTGCGGTCAGCGGCTGGAGGACTTCCTGCCCTGATGAGGCAGCTTCAAGCCGCGGCTGGGCCGCCTTCGAGCGCCCTGTTTCATCGGCTCGCTGGCCGCCTTCTGATTCCTCGACCAGGTCGCCGCTTTCCGGCGGTGTAGGCGGGTGGCCTCGTAGTCTTACGAGGTGACTCGGGCGCCTTGCGCCTCCACGATGCGCCCGACGGGCGATGGCCGACTGCGCTTGCAGACGGACACCCGCATCGGGTCGCACGCCGGCTTGCTCTGCGCACGGCAGGTACCCGCGAACGGAGGAGGAGATGTCCATCGAACAAGGCGCACCGTGGGACGACGCAGCCCTGGCACAGCTGCGCGAATGGGACGCCGCCTGGGCCAACACCTGCGCGCGCATGGCGACCAACCCCTGGCGCAGCAGCGTGCTGCCGCGCAAGCTGGTCGAGCTGATCGGCGTCGCGCTCAACGCCGCCTGCACCAACCTGGATGCGCAAGGCACGCGGCGCCACATCCGCGCTGCGCTCGATGCCGGGGCGACGCGCGCGGAAGTGTTGATGGTGCTGGAGATGGCGTCGTTGCTCGCCATCCATTCGTGCAGCCTGGGCGCGCCGATCCTGCTCGAAGAAGCCAAGGCCGTCGGCGCGCAGCCGGCGCCGAAGGCCGGGGCCGCGACGCCGGCCTGCGACCGCATGAAGGCCATCGGCCAGTGGAACACGGCCTGGGACCCGTTCTACGAACTCGACCCGACCTTCACCGACGAGTTCATGGCCACCGGCGTGGCGCTGTACGCGGGCGGCACGTTGCCCGCGAAGGAGATCGAGCTGCTGAGCATCGCCTTCGACGCGGCCTACACGCACATGTATGCGCCGGGCACGCGGCGCCACATCCGCGGCGCATTGCAGGCCGGCGCCTCGATGGAAGAAGTCATGGAGGTATTGAAGCTGTGCGTCGTGCAGGGCGTGCAGTCGCTGAACCTCGGCGTGCCGATCCTTGCCGAGGAGTTGGCTCGAGAGTGACCTGATCCTTCTTCACAACACCCGCCGGCCGCGACCGGCGCCACGGAGACCGCAGCATGTACTTCACCGACGACTCGTTGCTCCCCGAGAACCAGGACCCGTTGATCATCACCGCGGCGCCCTACGGCCCGGCGTGGATGCCCAGCGACTATCCCGAGGACATCCCGGTCAGCTGGGACGACCAGGTGCAAAAGGCGGTGGACTGCTGGAACGCCGGCGCGACCATCCTGCACATCCACGTCCGCGACCCGAAGACCGGCAAGATCTCGAAGAACCTGAAGGAGTACGGCTACCTGATCGGCCGCCTGCGCGAGGCGGTGCCGAAGATGGTGCTGCAGATCGGCGGCTCGATCTCGTTCGCGCCGGAGCCCGGCGCCGATGCGGCGCAGTGGCAGGGCTACGACACGCGCCACATGCTGGCGGCGATCGACCCCAAGCCCGACCAGGTGACGGTGGCGATCGGCTCGTCGCTGTACGACATGACGCCGCTGATGTCGGCCGACGACGTGCGCGGCACCTACATGGACGACCCGCAGGTGATGCGCGCGTTTTCCAACATGGTGGCCGATGCGACGCCCGAGTTCTACATCGAGCACATCAAGCGGCTGCGCGAGCAGCGCATCCAGGTCTACTTCGCGCTCGGCCATATCCACCAGCTGGCGATCGTCGAGCGGCTGATGCGCACCGGCGCCTACATGGGGCCGGTCAACGGCTTCTTCAGCATGGTCGGCGGCGGCGTCGCCGGCGCCAACCCGCTCGACTGGATGGAGCTGGTGCGGCGCACGCCGCACGGCTCGGTCTGGACCTACCAGACGATGATGCGCTACAGCTGGCCGCTGGCGTCGTTCTGCATCGCGCTGGGCCAGCACACGCGCGCCGGCATCGAAGAAAACCTGTGGGACGCGAAGAAGGGCGGCAAGCGGCTCACGTCCGTGCAGATGATCGAGAAGAATGTGCGCATGGCGCGCGAACTCGGCCGCGAGATCGCCAGCGGCGACGACGCGCACCGCATCCTGAAGATCGGCGTGTGGTACGACACCGTCGAGGAGACGCTGTTCAACGCCGGCCTGCCGCCGAACCGCCCGCAGGGCCAGACCGGCTTCCTGCTGTACGACACCGATGGGCGCATCCCGAAGCCGGCGTCCGCCGAGGGTGGGCCGACGCTGATCCTGTAGCGCCCGGCGACGGCATCGCGGCCCGGCGGCGTGCGGCGCCTTGCGCGCGCCGGCGCCGCCTGCGAAAGGCGAACCATGACGAAGCTGCTGCCCGCGTGGCTGAAGGGATACCGGCAAGGCTGGCTCGCCGGCGATCTGGGCGCGGGCATCATCGTCGCGCTGATGCTGGTGCCGCAGGGCATGGCCTATGCGCTGATCGCCGGGCTGCCGCCGGTCACCGGGCTGTATGCCAGCGTGCTGCCTGCCCTGCTCTACGCGGTGTTCGGCAGCAGCATGGTGCAGTCGGTGGGGCCGATGGGCATCACCTCGCTGATGACCGGCACGGCGCTGGCGGCGCTGGCACCGGTGGACCCGGCGCAGAAGGTGCTGCTCGCCGCGCTGATGGCCGGCATGGTCGGTGTCGCCTTGCTGGTGTGCGGTGTGCTGCGCCTCGGCGTGCTGGCCAACTTCCTGAGCCGGCCGGTGCTGGCCGGCTTCACCACCGGCGCGGCGATCATGATCGGCGTCGGCCAGTTCAACCTGCTGCTGGGCACGCCCAAGGGCACACCGCTGCGCGAGGTGTTCAGCAGCACCTACCTGCCGGGCATCGCGCTGGGCCTGGGCAGCCTGGTGCTGCTGTGGCTGCTGGGCCGCGGCACGGCGCCGCTGCTGCGGCGCATCGGCATCGCGCGCGAGCGCGCCGAGATCCTGAGCAAGCTGACGCCGATCCTGGTGCTCGTCGTCGCCACCGCGGTGTGTGTGGCCCTCGGCGAGGCCGCCGCGGCCATCCCCCGCATCGGCGCGGTGCCCGCGGGCTGGCCGACGCTGGACGTGGCGCGCCTGGCCGGCGCGCGTGAACAGCTGCCGTCGCTGCTGGTGCCGGCGTCGCTGATCGGCTTCATGGTCTTCCTATCGAGCCAGGGCGCGGCGGTGTCGCTGGCGCAAAGGCGCGGCGAGCGCATCGATGCCAACCGCGAGCTGCTCGGCCTCGGCGCTGCCAACCTGGCCAGCGCCGTGTCGGGCGCCTTTGCGGTCACCGGCAGCCTGTCGCGCTCGGCGGTCAACCACGGCGCCGGTGCCAACACGCCGCTGGCCAGCCTGATCAGCGCGGCCGGGGTCGGCGTGCTGCTGCTGCTGCCGCAGGCCGTGCTCGAGCCGCTGTCGTGGATGCCGATGCCGGCGATGGGCGCGCTGATCATCATGGCCGTGCTCGGCATGGTCGACCTCGACACCTTGCGCACCTCGTGGCAGTACGACCGCGCCGACACGCTGGCCTACATGGTGACGGCCCTGGGCGTGCTGGGCCTGGGCATCGACCGCGGCGTGATCCTCGGCGTGGTGGTGTCCTTCGCCACGCTGATCGCGCGCACCAGCCGGCCCAACGTCGCGGTGCTCGGCCGCATCGCGGGCACCGAGCACTTCCGCGACATCGGCCGCCACCAGGCGCAGACGCTCCCGGGCGTGCTGATGCTGCGTGTCGACGCCGGCCTGTTCTTCGGCAACGGCGCTTCCGTGATCGACCGCATCGAGGCCGAACTGGCGCGGCCACCGGCGCCGCAGCAGCTGGTGCTGGTGATGTCGGCCGTCAACCTGATCGACACCAGTTCGCTGTACGTGCTGACCGAGCTGAACCGGCAGCTCGCCGCCGACGGGCGCCAGCTGCATCTGTGCGAGGTCAAAGGCCCGGTGATGGAACGGCTGCAAAGAGGCGGCGGGTTGCTCGATGACCTCAGCGGCCAGGTGTTCCGCAGCGCCAACGATGCGTTCGAGGCGCTGCGCGCGGCGCAGGGCGAGCCTCGCCTCGCCACTCGGGCCGAGGTCGAAAACAGTGGCGCCGCTGCCCTCGCACCGGCGCGGCCGCTGGCCTGAAGGGAGCGCACACCCCATGGCGATGGACATGCACGCGGCCGGGGCGCACGACACCCATGTGCCGACAACCCGGCGCTACGCCTGGACGGTGTTCGCGCTGACCTTCGGGCTGATGCTGTCGGACTATCTGTCGCGGCAGGTGATCACGCCGATCTTCCCGGCGCTGAAGTCCGAATGGAGCCTGTCCGACGCGCAGCTCGGCCTGCTGGTCAGCGTGGTCGCGCTGATCGTCGGCGTCGCCTCGCTGCCGATCGCGCTGCTCGCCGACCGCTGGGGCCGCGTCAAGAGCATCACGCTGATGGCCGGCATCTGGTGCCTGGCGACCATCGGCTGCGGCTTCGCCACCGGCTTCGGCCCGATGCTGGCGATGCGCGCGCTGGTCGGCCTGGGCGAAGCCGGCTACGGCAGCGCCGGCGGCGCGCTCCTGTCGCATGTCTTCCCGCCGCAGCAGCGCTCGGCGGTGATGGGCACCTTCCTCGCCGGGGCGCTGTTCGGCTCGGTGCTGGGCGTGGTGCTGGGCGGATACATCGCCAGCAACTTCGGCTGGCGCTGGGCCTTCTGGGGCATCGGCGCGCCGAGCCTGCTGCTGGTGATGGTCTATCCGCTGCTGGTCAAGGACTACAAGACCGTGGCCTTGAACCCGGACGGCGCGGGAGCGAAGCTCGGGCTGGTCGGCAGCCTGAAACAGCTGTTCGCGTCGCGCACCGCGCTCTTCACCTACGTCGGCAGCGGGCTGGCGATGTTCATGCCCGGTGTGCTCAATGCCTGGCTGCCGACCTTCGTGCACCGCAGCTACCACGTGCCGCTGGACAAGAGCGGCCTGTGGGCCGGCGTGGCCGTGCTGGTGATGGGGGTGGGCATGATCGTCGGCGGCTCGCTCGTCGACCGCCTGGGACGGCGCGAGGCGCGCAACAAGCTGCGCGTTCCCGCCGCGTATGGCGCGCTGACCTGCGTGCTGCTCGGCGCCGCCTTCTTGCTGCCGGCCGGCGCGCTGCAGATTGCTCTGCTGCTGCTCGGCGCTTTCGTCGCCACCGGCCATGCCGGCGCGGCGGCGGCGATAGTCATCGACGTCACGCACCCAGGGCTGCGCGCCACCGCGCTGGCCGTGGTCGTGCTGGCCAACAACCTGATCGGCTTCGCGCCGGGGCCGGTCATCGTCGGCGCGATTTCCGACTGGTTCGGGCTGAGCCCGGCGCTGGCCGTCGCGGCGCTGCCGAGCCTGGCGGCGGCGCTGTGCTTCGTGCTCGGCTCGCGCCACTACGAGCGTGACCGCGGCCACTTCGCGGAGCCGGCCGACGCCGCGGCCCCCGCCGTGGCACCGGCGCATTGAGGCGCGACATCGAAGCAGGACACCGCCATGAAGAGCAAGATCGTTTCCCCCGCCGAAGCGGCGGCCATCGTGCGCGACGGCGACACGCTGGCCTGCGCGGGCTTCGGCGGCAGCGGCACGCCGGTGGAGCTGATCCTGGCGCTGGAAAAGCGCTTCCTCGACACCGGCGCACCGAAGAAGCTGACGCTGTTCTTCGGCGCCAGCCCCGGCGACGGCCGCGAGGCCGGCGCCAACTGCCTGGCGCACGAGGGCCTGGTCAAGCGTGTGGTCGCCGGCCACTACGGGCTGATGCCGAAGATCGGCAGGATGGTCGTCGAAGGCAAGGTCGAGGGCTACAACCTGCCGCTGGGCGTGGTCTCGCACATGTACCGCGACATCGCCTGCGGCCTGCCGGGCACGGTGTCGAAGGTGGGCCTGGGCACCTTCGTCGATCCGCGGCTCGAAGGCGGCAAGTGCAATGCGCGCACCACCGAAGACCTGGTCGAGGTGGTCAAGCTCGGCGGCGAGGAGCTGCTGTTCTTCAAGCGCATTCCGATCTCGGTGGCCTTCATCCGCGGCACCACGGCCGACGCCGAAGGCAACATCACGATGGAGCGCGAAAGCCTGACGCAGGACATGCTGGCCATCGCGATGGCCGCCAAGAACAGCGGCGGCTTCGTCATCGCGCAGGTCGAGCGCGTCGCCGAATATGGCTCGCTGAACCCGCGCCGCGTCAAGGTGCCCGGCATCCTGGTCGATTGCGTCGTCGTCGCCAAACCCGAGAACCACCGGCAGACCTTCGGCGCGTCGTACGACCCCGGCTACAGCGCCGAGATCCGCATGCCCCTCGATGCGCTGCAGCCGCTGCCGCTGGACGAGCGCAAGATCATCGCGCGGCGCGCGGCCTTCGAGCTGATGCCCAACGCGGTGGTCAACCTGGGCATCGGCGTGCCCGAGGGCGTGGCCTCGGTCGCGGCCGAGGAGAAGATCCTGCGCTACCTGACGCTGACCGCCGAGCCCGGGCTGATCGGCGGCGTGCCGGCCAGCGGGCTCAACTTCGGCGCCGCGGTCAACGCCGATTCGGTGATCGACATGAACCAGCAGTTCGACCTGTACGACGGCGGCGGGCTCGACCTGGCCTGCCTGGGCATGGCCGAATGCGACGCCGAGGGCAACGTCAACGTCAGCCGTTTCGGGCCGCGGCTGGCGGGAGCCGGCGGCTTCATCAACATCGCGCAGAACAGCGCCGCGGTGGTCTTCGTCGGTAGCTTCACCGCCGGCGGGCTGCAAGTCGAGGTCGAAGGCGGGCAGCTTCGCATCAAGACCGAAGGCCGGGCCAGGAAGTTCGTGAAGAAGGTGCAGCAGGTCACCTTCGGCGGCCGGTACGCCGCGGCGAAGGGGCAGAAGATCCTCTACGTCACCGAGCGCTGCGTCCTCGAGCTGACACCCGAAGGCGTCGAACTCACCGAGGTCGCGCCGGGCATCGACGTCGAGCGCGACATCCTGGCGCTGATGGACTTCAAGCCCATCGTGCGCAACCCGGTGCCGATGGATGCGCGCATCTTCGATCCCGCGCCGATGAAGCTGAAGGACACGCTGCTGGCACTGAAGATGAGCGACCGCGTGGTCTTCGACGCTGCCAAGGAAACGCTGTTCTGCAACTTCCAGGGCCTGCTGCTGCGCAGCAAGAAGGACATCGACGAGCTGCGCGACGCCCTCGAGCCGATCGTCGCGCCGATCGGCAAGCGCGTGCCCGCGGTCATCAACTACGACGACTTCCAGATCGACGAGACGGTGATCGACGACTACGCAGAGGGCATCGTCAAGTACTTCGGCGAGCGTTACCTGAGCACGGTGTCGCGCTACACCACCAGCGCCTTCCTGCGCGTCAAGCTCGGCGAGGCGCTGGACAAGCGCGGCCTGTCGGCGCGCATCTTCGAGACGCAGCGCGAGGCGATCGAGGCGTCGAAGCCTTGGATCGAGGGCGCCGCGACGGCGGCGTAGTCGCCAAGAGCCGCGGCCTGCGCCGGCCTACCTCGCGCGCCGCAGGACGAGAACACAAAGCGCCGGGCCGCAATGCCGCGAGTGCGCCGGAGGTCTGCGCCCGGCTTCAGGCTCACACCTTGTTGGAAAGGGCATGTATTGCTTTTCACTCGTCCATGTCTCACATTGCAGCCATGCAGGACGCCACCTTGTCGGTTCGAATCTCCGCTGCCGAGAGCAGCGCGCTCGAGCGCCGTGCGCACGCCGAAGGCATCTCCAAAGGTGCGCTGGTGCGGCGTGCGCTGCGTGCGTACGGGGTGACGCCTGAGCTGTCTCGGGGCCAGTCGGGCTACGACGTGATCAAGCACCTGGTCGGCAAGGCGGGCGGCGGCAGCCGCGACCTGTCTACCAACCCCGAGCATCTGGCCGACTACGGCCGGTGAAGACCTGGCTCATCGACACCGGTCCGCTGGTTGCTCTGCTGGTCGGCGACGACCACCAGCATGCCTGGGCCGTGGAGCAATCGAAGGCGGCGCCGCCCACGGTCATCACCTGCGACGCGGTGATCTCGGAGGCGCTGTTCCTGCTGAAGCGCGAGGGGCACGACACCGACTGGCTGTTCGCGCTGGCGGAGGCGGGCTTCCTGCGCAGCGAGTTCGACTTCCATGCCGAGTACCGCCATGTGCGCGACCTGATGCGTCGCTACCGTGACCGGCCCCTGGCCTTTGCCGACGCCTGCCTGGTGCGCATGGCCGAGTTGCGGCCCGACGCGGCGGTGTGGACGCTGGACCGCGACTTCCTCGTCTACCGCAAGCAAGGACGCCAAAGCCTGTCGCTCGTCGCGCCGTGGTGAGAGTGAGTCTGTGCGACGCGACCGAGGCGGCGAAGCCTTGGTTCCCGGCGACGGCGCTGTAGTCTCCGGTCAGCCGCGGCCTGCGCCGGCCTACTTCACGCGCCGCAACGCGTCTGCGACGATCGCGTCGGTCACCGTATGCCACAGCCACGGCGGCGTGATGCGGTGCGCCCAGTAGGTGAGCTTGACCTTCAGCCCCGGGATGATCAGGAACTCGTCGTTGCGGATGCCGTCGATCAGCCCCTGGATGACCTCGTCGACCGGCATCGTGCCGCCGATCTTCTTCAGCGCCGCCGTCGTCGGATGCAGGTTCTGCCGCTCGGCCGCCAGCCCCGGCGTATCGACCTCGCCGGGACAGAAGCAGGCCACGCTGATGCCGCGCGGCTTGAGTTCGTAGCGCAGGCACTGCGCCATGCCGACGACGGCAAACTTCGAGCCGCCGTAGGCCGTGTAGCCGAACACCGGCACGATGCCGCCCATCGAGCCGACGAGCACGATCTTGCCGCTGCCGCGTTCCAGCATCGACGGCAGCACCGCCTCGACCACATGCCGCGTGCCGTAGACGTTGACCTGCATGATGCGGTCGAACAACTCGAAGGGCATGCTCGCCAGTTCGCCGGCGCCGCCGATGCCCGCCATGTGGATGACGATGTCGGGCGCGCCGAACTCGGCCTGCGCACGCTGCATGGTGGCGAGCACCGCGTCGCGCTCGGCGACGTTCAGGGTGAAGGCCGCCACGCGCTGCTCGGGCTGGCGCCGCGCGGCCTCGATCTGCTGCAGCGCCTCACCGCCCGCGCTGCGATCGAAGATCGCGATGTGTGCGCCGAGCGCGGCGAGCTGCTTGCCGACGGCGAAGCCCATGCCGCTCGAACCGCCGGTGATGTAGACCGCCTTGCCAGCCACTTCGGTCATCGCGTCGTACCTCTGCCCGGTGCCGGCCGCGGGATCGGCTGCAGGATGCAGGCCGGCCGCTCGCGCGGACACGCTGGCGCCAAGCTTAGGAGCATGCGCGGGATTTGTAGCCTCGTAGTCTTACGAGGTGACGCCGGCGCCTCGCGCTCGCACCATCGTGTCCACCTGCAAAAAGTGGAGAGACCGAGATGTTCACCCCCAGCAAGAAGCTGACCGCTGTTACCGCGCTGATCGGCGCCGCCGCGGCGCCGGCCTTGGCCCAGAACGCCGACCCGAAGGTGAAGGAGGCGGTCGACATCGCCACCGACGCCTACGTCTACGGCTACTCGCTGGTCACCACCGACGTGACGCGCATCCAGATGTCCAACGTGCCGGCGGTCGAAGCCCTGAAGGCACCGCCGAACCAGTTCGTCAACGTCAAGCGCTACCCGCCGGCGGACTATCGCGGCGTCTCGGCGCCGAACGCCGACACGCTGTATTCGCTGGCCTGGATCGATGTGAAGGAGCCGCAGGTCTTCAGCCACCCGGACATGGGCAAGCGCTACTTCCTGTT
>DAORHX010000034.1:0-16140 GCA_035438245.1 Rubrivivax sp. | reverse complement strand
TCCAGCGTCTTCGACCAGGTGAACAGCAGCGCCAGCAGCACGCCCACCGCCAGCGCCAGCGCATAGCCGCCGAAGATCTCGGTGGCCGTGACCAACGTGTTGGCCCACCAGTCGTAGTTGGGCTGGAACAGCGCCAGCAGCGTGTCGCGCGGCGACGGCATGACGAACTTGGGCACCTCGCCCAGGCGCACGAAGAGGTACCACGCCAGCAGCAGCAGCAGATGCGCGAGCACGCCCAGCGCGTACTGCTTCAGCTTGCTTTGCGCACCGTCCATCGCGCCGTCAATCCAGCCAGCGCGCCAGGTTCTGCGCGACAAAGGCATCGTCGGACAGATCGGCATGCTCGCGGCAGACGCGGTCGATCTCGTCCGCCTGCCCGGGCGACAGCGTCTCGTTCGGGTCCAGGCACCAGATGCCCTGCAGCAGGCCTTGGCGGCGCAGCACCTCGTGACAGCCTGGGATGCAGCCGGCAAAGCCGTTGGCGACATCGAAGAAGGCGCTGTTGCAGTCGGTGACGCGCGAGTCCAGCGCCAGCAGGTCGGCGTCGATGCGGCCCGCATCCACCGCCTCGTGGATGCGCTGCAGCTGCTCGACCGCGCGCTGCGTCCACACGCTCCAGTGGCCGAGCAGCCCGCCGCGGATGCGCAGCGTCAGCGGTTCATCGCCGCGTTTCACCGCAAAGGGCACGAGCAGGTCGAGCACGATGTGGTCGTCGTTGCCGGTGTAGAGCGTGACCCGATCCTCGGCGCCGGCCGCCACCACGCCGCGGATCACGTCCAGCGTGCGGTAGCGGTCGAAGGGCGCCATCTTGATGGCGATGACGTTGTCGATGGCGGCAAAGCGGCGCCAGAAGTCCGCCGGCAGCGCGATGCCGCCCACCGCGGTCTGCAGGTAGAAGCCGACCAATGGGATGCGCTCGGCCACCGCTGCGCAATGCGTCACCAGCGCATCGATCGGCGCACCCTTCATCGCCGCCAGCGACAGCATGCCGGCGTGGTAGCCCAGGCCGCGCGCGATGTCGGCCTCGGCGCACGCCTGCGCGGTCGGGCCGGCGAGGCCGGCGATCATGACCAGCGGGCGCGGTGTCCATTCGCGCGCGCTGCGCATCGCCAGCGCCAGCACCGGCTCGAAAAGACCGACCTCGCGGATCGCGAACTGCGTGGAATGCACGCCCACCGCCAGCCCGCCGGCGCCGGCGTCGAGGTAGTAGCGTGTCAGCGCACGCTGGCGCACCGGATCCAGCCGGCGCGATGCGTCCAGTGCCAGCGGATGGGCGGGGATGACGGTGCCGCGCCGCAGCAGCGCCAACACGTCGGGGGGCAGTTCGGACCAATGCTTGGGCATAGGGAAACTCAGTAGCCGCACCCGCGCCGGGCACTGCGTGAAATGGGGTGGCGTTCTCTATACTTTGTTTCACGAAATCACTAGTTGGTGAATTTACTTCAACGCCAGCCCGGCTGGCAACAGGAGAGACTGCAAATGGTCAAGCACTTCGTCATCGGCGCGGTGGTCGCGCTGTCCGGCCTCGTGTCGCTGTCGGCGCAGGCCCAGCAGAAAGTCGACTTCGTGCTCAACTGGGTGCCGGGCGGCGACCATGCGCCCTACTACTACGCCAAGAAGATGGGCTGGTACCAACAGGCCGGCATCGACCTGAACATCGAGCCGGGCAAGGGCTCGGCGCTGGCCACGCAGCGCGTCGGCGCGGGTGCCACGCCGATCGGCCTGGCCGACATGGGCGGCGTGCTGGTCGCCAAGGGCAAGGGCGCCGACACGGTGGCGGTGTTCAACGTCTATGCCAACTCGCCGCAGGGCATGTACTGGCTGAAGAGCTCGGGCATCAACGGCGTCAAGGACTTCCCGGGCAAGAAGATCGGCAACCCCGCCGCCGACGGCGCGCGCGTGATGTGGCCGGCGCTGGCCAAAGCCAACGGCATCGACCCGAAATCGGTGACCTGGGTCAACATCGACGCCAACGGCAAGCTGGCGGCGCTGAAGGCCAAGTCGATTGACGTGACCACGTCCTTCTACAACATCCACCACATCTTCCAGAAGGAACTGGGCGACGACATGGGCTTCCTGGCCTGGCGTGACGCGGGACTGAACCCCTACGGCAACTCGATCATCGTCAACGCCAAGTTCCTGGCCGAGAACAAGCCGTTGGTCGACAAGTTCGTCAAGGTCACGCAGCGCGCCTTCGCCGCCTGCGTCAAGGATCCGAACCCCTGCGTGCAGGCGCTGGTCGACGCCAACGGCGCACTGAAGTTCGACAACGAACTGGTCAACTGGCAGCTGGTCGAAAAGCTGATGAGCGACAAGTACTCGCGCGAGGTGGCGCTGGGCATCCACGACGATGCGCGGATGGCCGCGGACTACGAACTGGTGCGCGAGTACATCGGCGTGGACAAGCCCTTCGACGTGAAGACCACCTACACCAACGAGTTCCTCGACCGTTCGGTGAAGATGACAAAGTAGGCGTTCAACCGAGCTCGGGACCGGCGGCGAGCACGATCGCCGCCGGGTCGCCCGGCACGGCGTCAGTGCCATGCACCATGCGCGTGAACGGGCGCTGGAAGGCAAAGTCCTGCTGCTGCAGCCACGGCAAGAGGTCGCGTTGGTGTTCCAGCAGGTCGACATAGACCGCATCGCTCCCCAGCGGCTGCAAGGCGTCGTGCAGCAGCACGCGCGCAGCCTGCGCCGAATCGGCCAACAGCGGGCCAAGCTGCAGCGCTTCGCGGCCATCGCGTCCCAGCACGAAGCCGCGCAGCCGCCCGTGCAGTTCGAGCACGCGCGCGGCCATCGGCAGCCGTTGCGCCAGGCTGCGCAGCAGCGGCAGGCGGCTGGCGCCAAAGGCGGCCCGGTCCAGCGCATCGATCGCCGGCCAGTCGCTTTCGGCGAGCGCCCGCGTCGCCGGCCCCAGCGGCCGGCCCTGCAGCACGAAACGCGCCTCGCGCCGGTACCGGGCGAAGCCCCAGGTATCGGTGAAACCTTCCTGCACATACACCGCATGGCCGGCCGGCGTGGCGTCGAGCACCGCGGCACGGCCTTGCGCCGCCAGGTGCGCCAACGCATGGCGCAGCAAGTGTTGCGCGAAGCCGCGTCGCCGGTACTGCGGCAGCACCAGCACCATGCTCGTCCAGGCGAAATGTTCGCCGTAGGGCAAGAGCACCACGGACGCGGCCAGTTGCGGCCGGCCCTGCCCGTCGTCGACATCGATGCCCCAGCCCTGCCCCAGCCGCAGCATCATCGTCCAGTCGTTGCCGTTCTGGTTCCACTGCGCCGACGCCGACAGCGCCAATGCAGCGCCCAGATCGACATCGGACAGGGGCCGGATCGGCGGCGTCGCTTCAGTACTTGCCATCCCGCGTCGAGAAGTGTGTCGGCTTGCCCAGGCTGTGCCCGCCGCGGGCCACCCAGTCGGCGACCCAGTCGATCATCGCCCCGATGGGCACGCGCGGCTCGCCGAACAGCGCCTGCGCCTTGCTCGTGTCCTCCAGCCACGCGGTGTTCGCCTCGCGGCCGCTGAACAGCGGCGTCTTGCCCAAGCGCTTGCCGAATTCTTCCGCCAGCCAGCGGATGCGGGTGTGGCGCGGGCCGGTGATGTTGATCGGCGTGGCCGGCGTCGTGCAATGCGCCAGCAGGCGCAGCGACTGCTCGTTGGCGTCGCCCTGCCAGATGACGTCGGCATGGCCCATCGTCAAGTCCAGCGGCTGGCCGGCGAACACCGTGCTTGCCACGTCGTGGAGCACGCCGTAGCGCATGTCGATGGCGTAGGACAGCCGCACCATGCGCCCGGGTGTGCTCCAGGCGCGCGAGCCGTACTCGAACATGCGCTCGCGGCCGACGCAGGAGTTGGCATAGTCGCCCGGCGGCGGCGTGGCCGGCGTGGCCTCGTCGGCACCGGGGCCGTCCACCGGGACGAACGGGTACACGCAGGCGGTGGAGAAGGAGACGATGCGCGTGCCGCGGAAGATGTCGGCCACCATCGCCGGCACGCCGACGTTCATCATCCAGGTCAGCGACGCGTTGTCGGCCGCGCCGAACTTGTGGCCGGCCATGAACACGCAGTTGCGCACCCCCTGGGCCACGTTGGGCAGCTTCCGCACCGCTTCGCGGTCGAGCAGGTCGCAGGCGATGCATTCCACGCCATGCGCCTGCAGCGAAGCACGCGCGCGCGGGTCGCTGAAGCGAGCGATGCCGATCACGCGCTTGCCCGGCGCCGCGCGCTTGGCCATGCGGGCCAGCGTCGGCCCCATCTTGCCGCCGACGCCGATGACGATGAGGTCGCCATCCACCCGGGCCAGGTCGGCCACCAGCCCGGGCGTGGGCTCGCTCATGAAGTCTTCGAGCGCCTCGACGCTGTCGAAGCGCTGCGGCAGCGTGCTCACGATGCGATGCCTTCGAAGCGGTCGCGGCCCAGCGCCAGCGCGCGCATCTTCGCGTCGGCGATCGAGCGCTTGAGCATCCAGAAGCCGCAGTCCGGGTGGATGTAGCGCACGCGCCCTGCCCCCAGCACCTTCTCGGCGCGCTCGATGGCGCGCGCCACCTGGTCGGCGCTCTCCACGTCGGTGGCCTTGATGTCGACCACGCCCAGGCCGAAGCCGATCTCCGGCTTCAGGTCCTTGAACGCCGCCAGTTCCTCCGGCGGGCGGTGCGCGCATTCCATGACGATGTGGTCGGCATGCAGCGCGTTCAGGTAGTTCATCAACTGGTCCCAGGTGCCTCTCTGCACCGTCTGGCCGCCGTAGTTGCCGAAGCACAGGTGCACCGCCGCCTTGCCAGGCACGGCATCGAGCATGCGGTTGATGGACGACGCGGCCCATTGCCATTCCTCGGGGTGGCCCGGCAGGTTGGCCTCGTCGATCTGCACCACGTCGGCGTTCAGGTGCTTGACCTGCTGCGCCAGGGCATCGGCGATCGCATGCGCCACCTCGGCGGTGTCGGCGTAGTGCTTGTTGATCAAGGTCTTGGCCAGCATGTGCGGGCCGGTGACGGTGAACTTGAAGCTCTTCGTCGCCAGCGCCTTGGCGCGCGCGCAGGCCAGCGGCAGGTCCAGGCTGCCGTTGCCGATGGGCCCGACCACCGTGCCCGGAGGACGCGTGCGGAACTTCATGCCGCTGCTGGAGCGGTAGGCGATCAGGTCGTCGAAGGAGAAGCGCTGCGTGATGCCGTCCATCGGCCGCACGAAGTACTCGATCATGCCGTTGGTCTCGGGGTGGTTGATGTCGAAGCGGTACAGCTCGCCATCGCAGACCACGTCCACGCCGCACTGCTCCTGCGTGCCGATGACCACGCGCGTCGCGTCGACCAGCGCCTGCTCCGACGGGCTGGCCACCAGCCAGTCGGGCACCGGATAGGAGCCGACGACGGTGGTCTGGATTCTGGGCATGCAGCGCTCCCCGATGAGTTAACCAGCTGGTGATGAACGATGCTAGCCAGTGCCCCCGATAGCGTCAAGGCTGGTACGCAGCGCCCTCTGCGGCTTGACGCCGATCTGGGCGCGCCGTACATTAATTCACCGTCTGGATACATCGCCGAGGCGTACACCGATGAAACTCAGCGAGGCCGATCTCGCCCGCTACCGTCATGTCGGCCACCTGACGGTTCCAGGGGTGTTCAGCGCCGAACGCACCGCCGCCATCGTGGCCGACATCCAGGCCTGGGGCGAGCAGTTCCTGGCCGAACTGCCGCCAGCGCAACGGGCGTGGTACGTCGACGGTGGCGTCAAGGCGCGCGCGGTACTGCGCAAGCTGGACAACCCGCACCACCACCGGCCGCTGGTGCAGCAACTGGCACGCGACCCGGCGCTGGTGGAGTTGGTCGAATCGATCATCGGCCCGGGCGTGTCGGTCTTCTTCAGCCAGATCTTCTTCAAGCCGCCCGAGGGCGGCGGGCCGAAGCCGGCGCACCAGGACAACTACTACTTCGGCCCCAACCGCGAGGAAGGCGTGGTCACCGCGTGGATCGCGCTGGACGACGCCACGCTGGAGAACGGCTGCCTGTACTTCGGCGAAGGCACGAACCAGGGCCCGGTGTATGCACACGAAGCGCCAGCCGACGAGCCCTTCAACCTGCAGCTGCCGGCGGCGCTGCTGGCGCGCCAGCCGATGGTGCCGGCCCCGGTGCGCCGCGGCGGCGTGTCCTTCCATCACGGCAACAGCTTCCACCAGTCGGGGCCGAACCTGTCGACGCATTGGCGCCGCGCCTGCGCGCTGCACTTCGTCGCCCACGACACCTTCTTCGAACACCCCGCGCTGCCCTACGACGAGGGTCTGAAGCTGCGCATCTCCTGAGGAACCGACATGGCCACACAACGGCTCGGCATCGTGATGAACGGCGTGACGGGGCGCATGGGCACCAACCAGCACCTGATGCGCTCGATCGTCGCCATCCGCAACCAGGGCGGCGTCATGCTCGCCAACGGCGACAAGGTGATGCCCGACCCGCTGCTGATCGGCCGCAATGCCGAGAAGGTCGAGGCGCTGGCGCGCGCGCACGGCATCGCGCGCTTCGGCACCAACCTCGACGCCGCGCTCGACAGCCGCGAGGACACGGTGTTCTTCGACGCCGGCACCACGCAGATGCGTCCCGCCCTGCTGGCCAAGGCGCTGCGCGCCGGCAAGCACGTCTACTGCGAGAAGCCGATTGCGACGAACCTGGCCGAAGCGATCGAGGTCTGCAAGCTGGCCAAGGCCTCGGGCCTGAAGCACGGCGCCGTGCAGGACAAGCTGTTCCTGCCGGGCCTGCGCAAGCTGGATCTGCTGCGCCGCGCCGGCTTCTTCGGCCGCATGCTCAGCGTGCGCATCGACTTCGGCTACTGGGTGTTCGAAGGCGACCTGCAGCCGATCCAGCGGCCCAGCTGGAACTACCGCCAGCAGGACGGCGGCGGCATGATCCTGGACATGATGTGCCACTGGCGCTACGTGCTGGACAACCTGTTCGGCGCAGTGCAGTCCATCACCTGCCTGGGTGCGACGCACATCGACCGGCGCTGGGATGAAGCCGGCCAGCCGTACGACGCCAGCGCCGACGACGCCGCCTATGCCACCGCGCAGTTGAAGGGCCACAACGGCGAGGCGGTGGTGGCGCAACTGACGATGAGCTGGGCCACACGCGTGCGCCGCGACGACCTGGTGACCTTCCACGTCGACGGCACGCACGGCTCGGCGGTGGCCGGGCTGCAGGACTGCCGCGCGCAGAGCCGCGTCACTACGCCGC
The DNA here is from genome assembly GCA_035438245.1 of Rubrivivax sp. Classification (GTDB taxonomy): domain Bacteria; phylum Pseudomonadota; class Gammaproteobacteria; order Burkholderiales; family Burkholderiaceae_C; genus Rubrivivax. Next base: position 8,925 of record DAORHX010000034.1, on the reverse strand, counting down.
GGCCGGTGTGGAACCCGGACGTGAAGCAGACGATGAACTTCTTCGACCAGTGGCAGGAAGTGCCGGACGCGATGGCCTACGACAACGGCTTCAAGATCCAGTGGGAGGCCTTCATCCGCCACGTGGCCGAGAACGCGCCCTACCAGTGGACGCTGCCCGAAGGCGCCAAGGGCGTGCAGCTGGTCGAGGCCGCGCTGCAATCGTGGCGCGAGCGGCGCTGGGTCGGCGTGCCGGCGCTGGAGCTGTGAGCATGAAGATCACGCTGCCCACGGCCGACGGCGGCCTGGCGCCCTACGCGCTGAAGGGCCCCGGCCGCTTCACGCCGGCCCTGCCGAGCCAGCCGCTGACGCGCATCGCTTATTCGGCGGCGCACGTGGTGGCCGACCCGCGCGCGGCGATCGACCCGTGGCTGCAATGTGCCGTCGACTGGGACGCGACCATCGCCTATCGCGAGCGCCTGTGGTCGATGGGCCTGGGCGTGGCCGAGGCGATGGACACGGCGCAGCGCGGCATGGGCCTGGACTGGCCGACTTCGCTCGAACTGATCGGCCGCTCGCTGCGCGCCGCGAAGAGGCACCCGGGCGCGCGCGTGGCCTGCGGCTGCGGCACCGACCATCTGGCGCCGGAGGCCGCGCGCGGCATCGACGACGTGATCCGCGCCTACGAGGAGCAAATGGCGGCGATCGAGGCGTTGGGCGGCCGGCTGATCGTGATGGCCAGCCGTGCGCTGGCGCGCGTCGCCAGGAGCCCGGCCGACTACGAGCGCGTCTACGACCGCGTGCTGAGGCAAGCCAAGGAGCCGGTGATCCTGCACTGGCTGGGCGACATGTTCGACCCGGCGCTGGCCGGCTACTGGGGCAGCTCGAACGTGGCGGCGGCGATGGACACCGCGCTCGGCGTCATCGCCGCGCATGCCGGCAAGGTGCACGGCATCAAGATCTCGCTGCTCGACAAGGACCAGGAGATCCGCATGCGCCGCCGCCTGCCGGCCGGCGTGCGCATGTACACCGGCGACGACTTCAACTATGCGGAGCTGATCGCCGGCGACGGTGTCGGCGACACACCCAACCAGCGGCAGAGCGACGCGCTGCTGGGCATCTTCGACGCCATCGCGCCGGCCGCGAGCGCGGCGCTGGCGGCGCTGGCGGCCAACGACCTGGACCGCTTCCACGCGATCCTGGCGCCGACGGTGCCGCTGTCACGCCACATCTTCCAGGCGCCGACGCGCTTCTACAAGACCGGCGTGGTGTTCATGGCCTGGCTCAATGGCCACCAGAGCCACTTCACGATGGTCGGCGGGCAACAGAGCACACGCTCGCTGCCGCACCTGGCTGAACTGTTCCGGCTGGCCGACGCAGCCGGCCTGATCGAGCAACCGGATCTGGCGCTGCGCCGCATGAAGACGCTGCTGGCGCTGCACGGTATCGAGGCCTGATGAGAGACTTTTCCCAGGACCACCGCTGGCTGTCGATCAACACCGCCACGGTGCGCAAGCAGCGCGGCCGGGACTGGCCGCTGCTCGACATCCTGGACGCCTGCGCGGCACGCGGGATCCGTGCGGTGTCGCCGTGGCGCGACCAGGTGGCCGCGGCCGGGCTGCAGGCCACCGCGCAGCGGCTGAAGTCCCACGGGCTGGAGCTGTCCGGCTACTGCCGCGGCGGCATGTTCACGTACACCGACGCCGCATCGCGCCAAGCGGTGCGCGACGACAACCGGCGCGCGCTGGACGAGGCCTGCACGCTGAATGCGGCCTGCCTGGTGCTGGTGGTCGGCGGCCTGCCCGGCGCACTGGCCGGCCAGGCGGCGCACCGCGACATCGCCGGCGCCCGCAAACAAGTTACGGAAGGCATCGCCGCGCTGCTGGACGATGCGCGCGAGCGCCGCATGCCGCTGGCCATCGAGCCGCTGCACCCGATGTACGCAGCCGACCGCGCCTGCATCAACACGCTGGAGCAGGCGCTGGACGTGTGCGATGCGCTCGACCCGGCGCGCAGCGGCGCGCTCGGCGTGGCGCTGGACGTGTACCACGTGTGGTGGGACCCGAAGCTGCACACGATGATCGAACGAGCCGGCAAGCAGCGGCTGCTCGCCTTTCACGTCTGCGACTGGCTCACGCCCACCACCCACCTGCTGGAGGACCGCGGCATGATGGGCGACGGCGTCATCGACCTGCCAGGCATCCGCGCCGCGGTCGAGGCGCAGGGTTTCGCCGGCTACAGCGAGGTGGAGATCTTCTCCAGCACCCACTGGTGGCAGCGCGACGGCGGCGAGGTGCTGGACACCTGCATCCAGCGCCACCGGCGCTGCGTTTGAGGCTCAGGCCGACGCCGGCTGCAACACCTTACGCCGCACGCGCCGCACGTTGAAGGCGCTGACGATCAGCACGCCCTGCAGCAGCGCCAGCGCCAGCCAGACGCTGCTGAAGGCGCCGTGGTCCATCAGCGTGCCGATGAACAGCGGCACCACCGCCTGGCCGATGTCCAGCCCCGAATAGACCACGCCGTAGACGCGGCCGGTGGCGTTGTCGGGCGCCGAGCGCTTGACCAGCAGGTCGCGCGACGGCCCGGCCATGCCGGAGACGAAGCCCATCGCGCCGAACAGCACCGGCACGGCGAAAGCCGGCAGCGTGGCAAAGCCGATGGCCAGCGCCACCAGCGCGGCCAGGCCGAAGGCGACGCCGACGATGCGCTCGGCGCGCTCGGGGTCCTTGGCCATGAAGCCACCGGCCACCATGCCGCCGGCGCCGCACACCATGTAGATGCTCAGGCACATCGCCACCCACTGCGCCGGCACCGCATGCAGCTCGCGCGCGGACTGCGGCGCGAAGGTCTGCACGATCGACAGCGCGCCGGCATAGAAGAAGAAGAAGGCGAAGCACATCCACACCGCCGGGATCTTCAGGAAGGCCAGCGAATGTTCCTGCACCGCCGCGCTGCCGGGGGCCGGCTCGGGCAGCTTGTCGACCGTCAGCTCGCCGCGCCACAGCCACAGCAGGCCCAGCACGCCGAAGGCCAGCGCCGCAGCCACCAGCAGCGCCACGCGCCACGACGAGGCCAGCGTGATCGGCACCAGCAGCGCCGGCGCCAGCGCCCAGCCCAGGCTGCCGGTGATGCCGTGCACGCTGTATGCATGCGCCAGCCGCTGCTTGGCGACGCGGCGGTTGATCATCGTGTAGTCCACCGGGTGGAACACGCCGTTGCCGATGCCGGCCACCACCGAGAAGCCGGCCAGCATCCACCAGCTCTGGCTGGCGGCGAAGCCCAGCGCCGCCACGCCCAGCAGCCCCAGGCCGGCGAACAGGATCGGCCGCGGGCCGTAGCGGTCGACGAGGAAGCCCGACAGCGTCTGCACCACGCACGAGACGACGAAGAAGATCGTCATCAGCAGGCCCAGCTGCGTGTAGCTGACGTCGAAGGCGTCGCGCAGCCAGGGGAACAGCGGCGCCAGCAGCAGCTGGCTGAAGTGACTGATGCAGTGCGCCAGGCCCACCAGGCCGATGACGGTGGCGTCCTGGCGCAGCGGCGTGTTCGGCAGCGTCAACGTGGTCATGGCGCGATCGTAGGCAGGAAGCGCCCGTCCTGGTTACGATAGTCCGTCAACTTCTATCGAGAACATGCCACGCACCGCTGCACGCCCGCCCCAGCCGACGCGCGCGCTGCTGCCGCCGGTGGACCCGCTGCGCTTCGTGCCCACGCGCGAGCGCCCGGTGCGCGCCAAGGCGCGGCATCTGCGCGAGGCCACCGAGATCACGCCGCACAGCCATGCCTGGGCGCAGGTGGTGGTGTGTGCGTCGGGCGTCGCGCGCATCACCGCCGGCCGCAGCACCTACCTGGTGCCGGCCTGGCGCGCAGTGTGGATCCCGCCGCAGGTCGAGCACCTGGTCAGCGTGGTCGAGGCGGCCGACCTGCGCACGCTGTACGTGCACCAGGAAGGCCGCCGCTGCGGCCCCGGCGTGGCGCGCGAGGCCAGCGCCGCCTGGCGCAGCTGCCGCGTGTTCGAGGTGTCGGCGCTGCTGCGCGAACTGGTGCTGCAGATGGACGTCGGCATGGACGGCGCCGAGCCGATGAGCCCGGCCGCGCTGGAACGCGAGCGCCGCCTGGGCGAATTGGCGCTGGACGAACTACGCCGCGCCGCGCCGGTGCGCCTGGGCATCGAGCTGCCGCAGGACAAGCGGCTGCGCGCGCTGTGCGAGGCGGTGCTGCAGGACCCGGCGCGCCACGACACGCTGGACGGCTGGGCGCGCGAAACGGCGGCCAGCCCGCGCACCGTGGCGCGGCTGTTCCGCCAGCAGCTGGACACCAGCTTCGGCCCCTGGCGCCAGCAGGTGCTGCTGGCGCATGCGCTGCGACTGGCGGCGCAGGGCAAGCCGATGGCGCTGATCGCGGCCGAGCTGGGCTACGCCAGCCCCAGCGCCTTTTCCGCCATGGTGCGGCGCGCGGTCGGCCAGCCGCCGAGCCGCTTTTTTGCCACCGCCTGAGACAATGCTTGCCCGGCCCTGAAGGAGGACCGCCGATGGACACCGTGCTCTACGACTTCACCAAGCAGGACGCCAGCGGCGCGTCCTGCACCGCGCATGCCTGGGCCAAGGTACCCGAACGCCTGAGCCCGGCCGCTCGCGATGCCGCGATGGCGCGCGCCGCTGCATTGCTGAAAGCCCACGACGCCGTGCTCGTGGCCCACTACTACGTCGACGGCGACCTGCAGGACCTGGCGCTGGCCACCGGCGGCATCGTCGCCGATTCGCTGGAGATGGCGCGCTTCGGCCGCGACCATGCGGCGGGCACGCTGGTCGTGGCCGGCGTGCGCTTCATGGGCGAGAGCGCGAAGATCCTGTCGCCGCACAAGCGCGTGCTGATGCCCGACCTGGACGCCACCTGCTCGCTCGACCTGGGCTGCCCGGCCGACGAGTTTGGCGCCTTCTGCGACGCGCACCCGGACCGCCAAGTGGTGGTCTACGCCAACACCAGCGCCGCGGTGAAGGCGCGTGCCGACTGGATGGTGACCAGCTCCTGCGCACTGGCCATCGTGCAGCACCTGAAGGAGCGCGGCGAGAAGGTCCTGTGGGCGCCGGACCGGCACCTGGGCCGCTACATCCAGGAGCAGACTGGCGCCGACATGCTGCTGTGGCACGGCGAGTGCATCGTGCACGACGAGTTCAAGGCGCTGGAGCTGGAGCTGCTGCGCGAGAAGCACCCGCAGGCGATGGTGCTGGTACATCCGGAGTCGCCGCAGGGCGTGGTCGCGCAGGCGCACGTCGTCGGCTCGACCTCGCAGTTGCTGAAGGCCGTGATCGACGGCAGCGCGCAGGAATACATCGTCGCCACCGACAACGGCCTGATGCACCGCATGCGCCAGCTGGCGCCGGGCAAGACGCTGATCGAAGCGCCCACCGCCGGCAACAGCGCCACCTGCAAGAGCTGCGCGCATTGCCCGTGGATGGCGATGAACGCGCTGCAAGGCGTGGTCGCTTGCCTCGAAGCAGGCAGCGGCGAGATCCTGGTGCCCGAACCGATCCGAGGCCAGGCGCTGGGCTGCATCGAGCGCATGCTCGACTTCGTCAAGGCCCATCCGCAAAGCGTGGCGCAGCCGCGCAGCGGCTTCGTGCCGAACATCGGCGTGGCATGAAGTTCGACAGCAACGAGAGCCTGGAGCAGGCCCGCCAGCGCAACATCGAGGACGCGCTGCGCGAAGACATCGGCACCGGCGACTGGACGGCGATGCTGGTGCCGGCCGGGCGCAGCACGCGCGCACAGGTCGTCGTGCGCGAGGACGCGGTGCTGTGCGGCCGCGACTGGTTCGACGCCGTGTTCGCCGCGCTGCAGAAGGACGCGCGCATCGAGTGGCTGTTCGCCGAAGGCGCCGAGATGCCATCCGGCAGCACGGTGTGCCGCATCGAGGCCGAATCACGCGCGCTGCTATCGGCAGAACGCCCGGCACTGAACTTCCTGCAGTTGCTCAGCGGCACCGCCACCGCCACACGCCGGCACGTGCGCGCCATCGAAGGCGCGTCGCCCAACGCCAGGGGCTGCGCCATCCTGGACACGCGCAAGACGATTCCGGGGTTGCGCCAGGCGCAGAAGTACGCGGTGCGCGTCGGCGGCGGGCAGAACCAGCGGCTGGCGCTGTGGCACGGCATCCTGATCAAGGAGAACCACATCGCAGCGGCCGGCGGCGTGCCACAGGTGATGCAGCAGGCGTTGGCACTGAACGCCGGCGTCGAGATCCAGATCGAGGTCGAGACGCTCGATCAACTGCAGCAGGCGCTGGACGCCGGCGCCACCAGCGTGCTGCTCGACAACTTCCCGCTGCCGCGCGTGCGCGAGGCGGTGGCGATCACCGCCGGGCGCGCGCTGGTCGAAGTCTCCGGCGGCGTCACGCTGGAGCGCTTGAGCGAGATCGCTGCCACCGGCGTGGACCGCATCTCGATCGGCGGCCTGACCAAGGACGTGCGCGCGGTCGACTTCTCGATGCGCGTGCTGGACGCGCTGATCAGCGCACGCTGCGCGCCCGCCGCGTCAGCACCGTCGGGAAGCTGACCGGCAGCGTCTGCGGAAAGTCGCGGCTGAAATGCAGGCCACGGCTCTCGTGCCGCATCAGCGCCGAGCGCACGATCAGCTCGGCGCAGACCACCAGGTTGCGCAGCTCCAGCAGGTCGCGGTTGACGCGGAAGTTGGCGTAGTAGTCGTCGATCTCGCCCTTGAGCAGCTTGATGCGGTGCAGCGCGCGCTCCAGCCGGCGCGTGGTGCGCACGATGCCGACGTAGTTCCACATCAGCAGGCGCAGTTCGTCCCAGTTGTGCGAGATCACCACCTGCTCGTCGGCATCCTCGACCTGGCTTTCGTCCCAGTCGGGCACGCCGTCGGCCGGCGTCGCCGTGCTTTGCAGGATGCGCTCGGCGCAGCTCGTGCCGACCACCACGCATTCCAGCAGCGAGTTGCTGGCCAGGCGGTTGGCGCCGTGCAGCCCGGTGTAGGTGGTCTCACCCACCGCGTACAGCCCGGGCAGGTCGCTGCGCCCGTCCAGGTCGGTGACGACGCCGCCGCAGGTGTAGTGCGCCGCCGGCACCACGGGAATGGGCTGGCGCGCGATGTCGATGCCGAGCTGCAGGCAGCGCGCGTGGATGGTCGGGAAGTGCTCCTTCAGGAAGGCCTCGCCCAGGTGCGTGGCGTCCAGCCACACATGGTCCAGGCCGTGTTTCTTCATCTCGAAGTCGATGGCGCGGGCGACGATGTCGCGCGGCGCCAGCTCCAGCCGCGCGTCGTGGGTCTGCATGAAGCGCGTACCGTCGGGCAGCTTGAGCTGCGCGCCCTCGCCGCGCAGCGCTTCGGTGATGAGGAAGCTGCGCTCCTGCGGGTGGTACAGGCAGGTCGGGTGGAACTGGATGAACTCCATGTTGCCGACGCGGCAGCCGGCACGCCAAGCCATGGCGATGCCGTCGCCGGTGGAGGTGTCGGGGTTGCTGGTGTAGCGGTAGACCTTGCCCACGCCGCCGGTGGCCAGCACCACCGCCGAGGCGCGCAGCGTCTCGACGCGCCGGCGGTCCATGTCCAGCGCATACACGCCGTGGCAGCGCGGCGGCGCGGCGTCGGCGCCGCCCTTCAGGTGGCGCGAGGTGATCAGGTCCACCGCCATCCAGCGCTCGCGCAGGCTGATGTTCGGGTGCGCGCGCGCCTTGGCCAGCAGCGCGTCGTGGATCGCCTTGCCGGTGGCATCGGCGGCATGGGCGATGCGCCGCACCGCATGGCCGCCCTCGCGCGTCAGGTGCAGGCCCAGCGGCCCGCCCGGGTCGGCGGAAAAAGGCACGCCTTGCGCCACCAGCCACTCGACCGCGCCGGCGCTGCGTTCGGCGATGAAGCGTGCGGTGTACTCGTCGACGAGGCCGGCGCCGGCATCCTGCGTGTCGCGCACGTGTGATTCGACGCTGTCGTCGTCGCCGAGCACGCCGACGATGCCGCCCTGCGCCCAGGCCGTGGCGCCTTCGTCGAGCTGGCGCTTGGCCAGCACCACGACTTTGCGCTGTGGCGCGACATGCAGCGCCACGGCCAGTCCGGCCAGCCCGGCACCGACGATGACGACGGGAGCAAGGCTCTGAGAATCTGCGCTGGGGGCCATGAGCGGTCCGACGGGCTGGGCTGCGCCGCATTCTAAGGAGCCTGTCGCCGCCAACAGATGCACGCTCGCCGCCACGCTGCCGTGCCGGAACACACACCCGCGCGCCAGGGCCGGCCCGTACACTCGGCGCGACAGCGGTCCGTGCCTGCGTCGCATGCTGGCCGCCCCGCCACCCCGAGGGACCATCATGGCCGACATCCTGCAAGCCCGTCGCTCGATCGGCAGCTTCGCCGAGCCGCCCTCGGCCGAGCCCGACACCGAGTTGCTGTCACCGGCCACGCAGGTGGTCGGCGACAAGGAGGCGTACCTCGGCAACGCGCCCAGCGACATCGGCCGGCGCATCGCCGACGACCAGCTCGAGATGTTCGTCGTCTGCCAGCCGGCCGACGCGATGCTGCAGCAGTTCGCGCAGCTGTCGCCGGACTTCATCGCCATCCACGATGTCGGCACCACGACGTCGGCTCGCCTGCTCGCCGCGGTGGCCACCGCCTCGTCGCGCAAGCTGCAGAAGCTGGTGATCCGGCGCCAGGGCTATGGCGTGGCGCTGGCCACGCTGCAGTTCGTCGAACTGCCGCTGTCGCCGGGACGCAGCCTGCGTGTCTACACGACACAGATCGATGCCGACACCCAGACCCGTCAGCAGCTGGCGCAGGTGCTGCTGGGGCACAGCCGCCTGGCCGTGCTGATGATCGGCGAGCTGCCGCCGCACGCGCTGGACAGCAGCCTGCAGCCGCTGCGCGACGCGATCGCGGCCGGCCCGTGGCCGAACCGCCAAGTGCTGCTGGTGCCGCTGTCACAGGCCGCGACGCTGCC
>DAORHX010000033.1:0-16353 GCA_035438245.1 Rubrivivax sp. | reverse complement strand
GCGCGCCGATGATCGCGAAGTTGTAGTTGCCCAGGTCGTTGTCGAAGATGTCCAGCGTCATCAGCTGGCCGCGCCGGCCCCCGAAGACCAGGGCCGGGGTGCGCGTGCCGCGCCATTCGGCGATAAGCGGGGCCAGGTGGATCGCATTGGCCATGGTCTTGCGCGAGACCCGGCGCATCTTGGCCAGGTCCTTGTGGAACCTCTCGGACAGCGTCATCGGCAGGCTGGCCAGCAGCGCCTGCCGGTGCATGTAGACATCGGCATTGAGCTGGAAGCCGCGGCCGCGCCAGATCGCGTTGGCGGTCTCGTGCGCGGCCACCGCCTTGTGTGGCGCGGAGAAGATGGCGAGCTGGTGGTACAGGCTCACCAGGCTGCTGCCGATGTCGATGGCGTTGGCCGCGGCGGTCCAGTCCTGAAGCTTCTTGCCCACATCGGGCATGACCTCGGCCATCTTGCTGCGCGCGTTCTGCGTGGCGCGCACGTGATTGGCCGTCACCACCGACTTCATGACGTTGGGGTCGAGCACGTGCACGCCGAGGGTCAGCAGGAAGGGCGCGCTGTACTGCAGCGCCGGCTGCATCAGGTCGCCGATCAGCGAACCCATCTGCCACAGCGCGAAGCGCTCGGGGAAGGATTTGATCGAGTAGAAGCGCGCCTCGAGCCCTTCGTCGCTACCTTCCTTCCACAGCCTCAGTCCGCTCGGGCGAGGGTCCTGGATGGTGTCGAAGTCGATGATCTGGTCGCGAATCTCGCGGCCGTCGTCGTAGTGCAGGTCGGGGGCGTCGGTCTGCGAGACGCGGTCGGGATTGGTGAACAGCGCGCACCAGTTGATCAGGTCGGCCGCATCGCAGACGCGGTTGGGCAGCGACGCCGAGCGCAAGGTCGAGCCCATCGATTCGCGCAGCGCCATCAGTTCGTCGCGCCGGCCCAGGTCCTCGGCCGCCGCGGCACTGCCGGGCAGCGACACGCTCATCATCAGCCGGAAGTCGCGGATCGTGTAGTGGAAGCCCGAGGTCAGCGACTGCTGCGCACCTTGCAGCAAATGGCCGACGCGCTGGCGCGCCAGGCGGTGGAACAGGTTGTCGTTGCGCGCCGGGCGGCCCCAGTGCTTGGCCTTGTCGGCCTGGTCCGCATCCTCGAGGCGCAGATTGGCGTAGCGGCGCAGTTGCTCGCGCACGTGGGGCGACGCGAACAGGTGGAACTGAATGCCGGTGCCGGGCGGGCAGGTCGAGTACAGCGACACCAGCACTTCCGCCATGCGCTCGTCGGCGCCGGACTGCGGCATCAACTCCAGCATGAAGCCAAGGCTGTCGCGGTTGACGAACAGCTTCTCGTCGGCAAGGTAGGCCGAATAGGGCAGCCAGGCGGCGAACTGTTCGGCGGGCGTATCCCGCGTGGCGCCGAAGCCCAGCCACGGCGTGCGTGCATGCAGGGTGGTTGTGGCCTGCGGCGAGGTGTGGGTGGAAGGCATGGCGGTCTTGTCAGTCGTTGCTTTCCGGGCGTGCCGCTGGCGGCGCCCAGCCCTGCAGCGGCGTGTCGGCCGCAGCGGAACGGGACAGGCTCTTCGACAGGGGCGTCGGCGCAGCCGGCTCCTTGCCGTCGCCAGCGGGTGCGCTGCGCGGCGGCGGGCGCAGCGGCGCGTGTGCTTCGCGGATCTGGCGCTGCACGTGCTCGATCAGCCATCCGCCGCTGTCGATCTGCACGTAGACGAACCCCTGGTCGTAGAGATCGCGGTCGGCGTCTTCCCAGGGCTTGAACCACAGCCGCAGGACACGGGCCGAGGAACGCGCCGGTATCGTCGGCGTGGCGGCGGCTGCCGTTGGGGTGGGGCGTGGGGGCAAGGCCACCGCCCCTGTTCCCGCAGGAGTGGCGGGCGCGGTGCTTTCCTTGGTGGCCGGTGCGACGGCGCGCGGCTTCTGGCTCGGCAGATTGTTCTGTACGGCGTTGGCGTAGGTGCCTGACACCGAGTCGCAGATCACGCCCTCGGGCGCTTTGCAGGCATAGCTCGAGCTGCCGCTCAAGCCCGACAGGTTCGTGCAGGCTGTCAAGGCGATAGCGCCCGCAAAGGCTCCCGCCCGCTGGGCCGCGAGGCGATGCGCGTTCATGGCCTCGCCCTCGTCACCTGCGCCAACCGCGCTTCGAGCACGCTGCGGTCGACATAGCCATCGGTGCGCGAGCCGTCGGCCCACAGCAAGGTGGGCGTGCCCTGTACGCCGAGACGCTGCGCCAGGGCCAGATTGCGTTCCAGCGGGTGATCGCAGTTCGCCGTCGGGTTCAGCAGGGAAGTGTCGGCATGCAGCATGAAGCGCTGCCAGGCCTGCTCGCGATCGGCCGCGCACCAGATCGAGACCGGCCGGGCCTGCCCGAGGAACGGCACGAGGAAGGTGTAGACCGTGACGTCGCCCAGGCTCGCCAGCTCGGGCTCCAGGCGTCTGCAGAACGAACACGATGGGTCGCTGAACACGGCGATACGCCGCTGTCCGTTGCCGCGCACCGTCTTGATCGCGTCGGCGAGCGGCAGCTGGTCGAAGTTCACAGGCTCCACGGCGACGACCGCTTGCATTTCGGCGTTTCCCTGGGCCGCCCCTTGTGTAGCCATCGCGAGCTTCGGCGCCGTCAAGTCGCGCATCGACTGCGTGTCGAACACCCGGCCGAAGATGAAGTAGCGCGGGCTCTTCGCCGCCACGTAGGCCACGTTGCTGTTCATCCAGACTTCGTAGACGCCCGCCACCGGCGAACGCAGCACCTGGCTGAATTGCGTGCCGGGGTGCGCCTTCTTCAGCGTGGCCAGCAGCCGCGCCTCGTCCGGCGCGGCTGCGAGCGCCGTCGCAGTGGTCGTGGCGATGACGGTGCCACGCAGAAGCGCTGCCAGTGCCGGGCGCAGGGTTTCAGTAGTTGCCATCGTCAGTCCCCTCCTGGTAGCGCGCGGCAGGCGCGGCATCGGTGCGCGCGAATCGGTCGCCGGTACTCGCCATCGGCACGTCGATACGCACGCCGCGGGTGATGACGACATCGACCTCGCGCCCGGCATCGACCTCGATCACCGGAAAGGTGTTCTCGGCCAGCTTGATGTAGTACTGGGCCAGCCGGTCCAGCGCCTTGCCGACGCCGGTGCCCAGCCCGGCAACGAAGGCGTCGCTGCCCGAGGCCGTGGCCACGGTGCCGAGCGCCGAGGTGCTGTAGCTCGTGGCCGAGATCGCCAGGCCCTGGCCGATGCCGCTGACCACGCCCGCCAGCAGCGCGTTGGCCAGCATCTGACCCTGCTTGGTGACGAGCCGGCCGCGCATGCCCACCTTGCCGTCCTCGCCATAGACGCTGCCCTGAATCCTGACTTCAAGTGCGGCACCGTCGGCGCGCACGCACGACAGGCTTTCGGTTCGCAGGTAGGCGCGCTCGGCACTGATGTCGCCGTAGCCGGCGGCGACGACGAAGCAGTCGCGGTATTCGCCGCGGAAGCGGTTCGGCAATACCGAGTTGTCGGACAGGCGGATCAGCACCGGGTGCGGGTTCGACTGCGATTGCCCGCCGGTGGGGGCATCCAACCCGCCGAGCAGCGTGCCGCGGGTGAAGCTGACCGGCAGGAAGGTCGACACCGTGCGTGCTTCGCTCGCCGCGCCCGCGGTGCCTTGTGCCGGGCCGTTGGGGGCGGGAGCGGATCGTTCGGCCAGCGTGACGCGGCTCAGCACCGGCACCGCCGGCATGGACGGCAAAGGCGCCATCGGCATCGGCGGCTGGCCCGGTGGCATGCCTGTCGCCGGCAGTGGGCGGCCCGCAGCCGGCAGCGGTGGCGGTGGCAGGTTGGCTGCGGGTGGCGCGGCGACAAACGCTGGCGGCGCTGCGGCTGGTGTCGGCACGGCGGCCGGTGCCGGCGCCGTTTGCGCCGCGGAACTCAGCCGCTGCTCCAGTTCGGCAAAGCGCCTCATCGTCTGCGCCTCGAAGGCCTGCCGGTCCTTGTTGAGCCGGCCCTGCTCCTCGCGCTCGCTTTCGTACTGCGCCAGCTTGTTGCCGGCCGTGCCGACCCACTGGTCCAGCGGGTTGACCTGCTGGCCCGGCGGCATGACGCCGATGTGGGTCACCGAGGTCGGCGCAGATGCAGACGACTTGCCGGCTGCCGCAGGCGGTTTGCCGCTGTCTGTGGACGCGAAGATCATCCACAGCAGGCCGACGCCGCCGGCGAGGATGGCGATCAGCAGGGCGTACTGGCGCTGTCGTGGCGACAGGCGCTCTCCCAGGCCCCTGAGCCTGGCGGAAGGATTGCCGAACGGCCCGCTCACGGTGTGCCTCCGCGCCGGATGACGAACACCAGCGTGGTCTCGCCGGGCTGCAGCTTGTGGTTCTCCACCGCCACGCCAAGCACCTGCCCGCCTTCCCTGCTGTCGGGGCGGTCGAACTCCTGCTCCGACAGCAGCATCGACGACGGGCCGATGTTCTTCAACAGGTACTTCTCGCCCACCAGGCCGCGTCCCTCGTAGCGCCCGGTCAGCATGAAGCGGGTTTCGGCCCAGAGCTGCATCGGCTGGTGCAGCTCGTCGACGCGGATGTCCGGCGGCACGCGGTCCGAGGCCATCGCCATCAGCAGGGCCTTCATCGTGCGGATGTGATGCGCCGACGGGCTCGGCGGCCCGAATCCGCCGAGGGGACCCGAAACGGGGCCGGCCGGCGCGGGGCGCTGCGAGCGGTCGCGGATGACGATGGTGTCGGCCGGCGTGTCCGCGCGGCGCAGCACCAGCGTGTAGGTCGCGTGCGCCGACGAGACGAACAGATTCACCGGCTTCGGCGAATCGCCGACCGGGCGGATGTAGATCTCGCCCTTGTCGCGGTCGCACTCGAGTACGACTTCCCCGCCGGGGCTCGTGGTCGGCGCCACGATGCCGGCGGTCGTGCCTGCGGCGCTGCCGGCACTGCAGTTGCTCGAATGGATGTTGCCGAACACGTCGGTGATTGCTGCACCCTCGATGCGGATGCGCGTCGGCTCCTTGATCGAAAGGATGGCCTCGATGGCTACGCCGTCGCGGGCGTCGAGCATCTGCAGCGCCAGCACCGGTGGGGGCAGGGCGGACACCAGGACCAGGCACATCGCGCGACCTGAAATCTCTCTACGGAGCCACATGCGGCAACTCCTTGAAGGTCTTGAGGTGCATGCGCCCGCCGCCGTAGCCGAACTCGACCTGGTAGACCTTCAGGTCATTCGCGGTCTCCAGGCCATTGACTAACGTGCGCAGGCGGCCGCGCACCACCACCGACTGCGTGTCCTCGCTGGGCACCAGCTGCTGCGGCAGGAAGAAGGTGCTGGCGTTGATGCGCTTCAGCCGGGCGGCTTGCAGCTCCTGGCGGGTCTTCAGTTCGCCGTGCTGCTCGGGCTCGACGTAGCCGAGCAGGATGTCCTTCTTCCAGTCGATGGTCGCGGGCGTCACGTCGAGCACCAGCCAGGCGACGAAGCTGCCCATCTGCTCCAGGTATTCGCCGCTGGCCTTGTCGCGCGAGACCCAGAAGGACTTGTTGATCGACGGCGGTACGATCACCGTGCGCACGGTGCCCAGCAGGTTGAGGATGACGACCAGTGCGAGCAGGTGGCCGCCGGCGAGCAGCCCGACCGCCAGGCCCAGGCCGCGGTTGCGGCGGCGCATGTCCTTGATGTCGCTGTTGAGCCGTTCGAAGTCCATGGTGTGTCCGTGCAGGCTTCAGCCCACCATGCGGCGGATGTGCGACGGCGGCGTGGCGCGCATCGCGGTGAGCGGGCTGGTGGGCAGGTGCCAGTACAGCCAGTGCATCGCGAAGGCCGGGTGCTTGTCGGCCTTGATGCGCGCGATCCAGCGCGAGGTCAGCAGGCCGGCGCCGATGCACAGCGCGAAGGACAACTTCGAACCCGACAGGTAGCCGATGAACAGGCCGAAGAGGATCGGCGCCGCGACGTCGACGTCCCAGAAGCCGACCTTCCACTGGTCGTCCAGGCGGCGCGGGATGTAGGTGTCGGCGTGCATGCGGCCCCCGGTCGGCGGTGCGCAATCGAATCAGATCACCGCGCCCATGATCGCACCGGCGATCACTAGGCCGACGGCCGCGAAGATCGCCAGGCCGACGTAGAACAGCACCGGCCCGAAATTGCGCAGCGCCGACAGCGAGATCAGCGCGACCACAAAGCCGACGAAGCCGACCAGCGCCTTGATGCCCGGGCCGAGCGCGGCGATCTGCGTCAACGCAGCGGTCATCGGCCCGGCAATGCCGACGAAGCCGACCAGGTCGAGCGCATGGCCTGGAAAGGCCACGCCCAGCCCCAGGGCTAGCAGCGCCAGCAGCGACAGGGCGGCCAGTGGCCGGCGCGATGCGGCCCGCAAGGGAGAAGGTGAAACGGAAGCGGTAAGTGCGTTGCTCATGAAATCCTCCAGGAATGAATCAGGCGTTGAGGGAAGAACGGGTCGGGCCGTGTCGGGCGAGGTGAAGGCGGGTAGGAGAGGGGAGGCCGTGTCGATGCGTGGGCTTTCACGGCGCCACCCTTGCGGCAATCAGCATCGACGTACCCGTCAGCACCGCCGCCGATGCCGCGCGACCAGGTGCCTCCTTGCCGCCGCCCTGTGCCGTGTGTCCAGGCAGCCGGCGATAGACTTTCCAGGCGAAGGCCGCGCGCGCCGCGCTGCAGGCTTCGCCTTCCAACTGGCGGCACGCTGCGTTGTAGGCGCCGACCGCATTCCACGTGATGCCGTGGTGGGCGAAGGTGTGGGCCAGCAGCCAGGCGCCAACCTGGATGTTGGTGCAGGGGTCGAAGAGTTGCGCCTCGGTGATGCCGTGCCGGGCCAGCCGCTGAAGATGCGAGCTGTTGATCTGCATCAGCCCGATGTCATAGGAGCCGGTGCGCTGCAGGTGCGAGCGGTTGACGGCCTTCGGGTCGAGGTTCGACTCCACCCGTGCAATGGCGTAGAGCAGAGCGGCTTCCACGCCATAGCGTTGCGCCGCCTCGTCCCAGCAGGCCCAGGCGCGCAGCGGCACACATAGAGACAGGACCCAACCGAAAGGAATCAGCAGCTGCATGGCTCAACCCGATGCTGTTCGCGAGACACCGACAACACCCGCCGGCTGCGAGGCGCCGGGCGGGCGACGAGGTCAGGGCCGGCGAAGCGGCCAGGGTCGGGTTCGAGTCAGCCGGACGGCGTGCCGGCGCGGTCGGGTCGGGTGGAGGTGCGGGTGGCCAGGGGTGGCTGGCAGCGGATGACTTGCGATCAGTGAGGACGCTTCAGCTGCATCGGCTCAGCCGGACCGCGGCCCTCGCCATCGCGCCGACCGGTCGGCCATGTTCAACCTTGCCTGGCGCAGCACCAGCGCATCGGCATCGCCGAACTGGCGGCACAGCGCCACGCAGGCCGTGGTCAGCTGGTCGAGCTGGAACTTGGGGTTGGGGTGGCGGTTGGCGGGCGAGCGCTGCACCGCGAGCAGCAGTTCGAATTGCGGCAGCCACATCGATTCGCGCCGGCGCGGTGTCAGCGGCGGGCGCAGCACGAGCTGCGTGCCGAGGAAGTCGAAGATGCGCGCCGGCGCGTCGGCATGCAGGAACACCAGCGACACGCAGGCGCTGATCAGGTCCGGGAAGCGGAACGTTGGCGATGCGTTGTGCTCGCTGCGCAGCACATCGTAGAGCCACTCATGTTCATCGAGCCAGAGGCGGGTTTCGATGGTGCCGGGTTGCGTCAGATCCGAGGAACCTTGGCTGGCGCGCGTGGCGTCGTTCGGACCGGCTGTGGGGAGGGCGAAGAACATGGCGCTTCCTCGGATCGGTGGCTGCTGGCAAATGCTCAGTTGAGCGCGTGACCGAAGGGTAGGGCCGCTGCAACGACGGGGCTGCTGAGAATCGGGCGTTCGTATGGGGGGTTTCGGAGTCGGCCACTCTTGCGGCTGGTATCCCGTCCGACTGAAGTGAAACTCGATCGTTGATCAAGCTGGCGTGGTCTCCACCGCGCAGCCGAGTTGCTGGAGCCTGATACACAGGCTCTAAGCACCAAGTACGAACCGACCTCTGTGCCGGACGCCGCCGCAGCGCTATTGAATCCCGTTTCATGCGTCGCGGGTCGCGCAACGCGCAGTGGAGCAACTGATACGAGCAAAGTCGATACGGTCTCTCTGGGTCGAATCTGGGGTGACAGTCCACGTGAAGGGTTTACGGGTCACGTCGAGCGCCGTGACGAAGTGATCGATGCGCTGCACGAGCTGTTTGACGCTGGTGAACGAG
Source organism: Rubrivivax sp. (assembly GCA_035438245.1). Taxonomy (GTDB): domain Bacteria; phylum Pseudomonadota; class Gammaproteobacteria; order Burkholderiales; family Burkholderiaceae_C; genus Rubrivivax. The sequence goes on along the minus strand of DAORHX010000033.1, from coordinate 8,135 downwards.
CCTCGGCCGGTGGCTTTGTCGATGATCAGCGAGAAGAAGCGCTCGACCTGATTGACCCAGGAGCTGTAAGTCGGTGGGTTGACGGACGAGGGTGAGGTGCCGCAGTGGCGCCCTGCAGGGCGGCCGCTGCAGCGACGGCGATCGCGACGGACCGAGGCGGCGCCTTTGGCCACGTCCGGTAGTACTCGGGTCGTGTCCCGAGTGGTAGGCGGGCACGGCGGCGGCCTCATTTGCGTGGCTGCATGGAACCGCGCGCCGTACCCTACACCGCGCAGATGAAGCGGATGCGGCGTCAGTGTTGCATTGCCGAACGGCATCGTCCAGCGTGTGTGGCACGGCCGCGCCGTGCGCGCCGGCGTCCTCGGGAGTCTTGCCCGAGGAGCTCGCCGCTGGCCGACCATCCCGCCCGCCTGTTCGTCTGTGCGCGTTGCCGCGTGCAGGTGCTGCTGTGCAGTCGTTGCGATCGAGGCCAGCGCTACTGCGGTCGGGTCTGTTCGCGTGCGGCGCGTCGGCGGTCGCTGTGCACGGCCGCGAGTCGCTACCAGCCCAGCTGCAGCGGCTCGACGTCGTTCTCGAAGTCCTCCCGGCCGAGCCCGAAACAAGGTCCGACTCGGGCGACAAGATCCTCGACCAAGTTCAGCAAGTCATCGACCGGCACCGCAGCCGAACCCGGACTTACGGCAGAAAAACGGTGTTCGCGGCTGCCAAGATTCGAAGCGTCCCTCATGTTGACGCCGCGGCAGTGCGCCGGATGGCCGAAGCGGCCACCGAGTTCGGTGGGTTTCGCGGTCAGTTGTCGCTGTGTTGCAGGCCCCCATGCGCCGAAGCGCGGCGGCGCCAGAGTCGACCCATCTAAGCATCTCCGTCGCGACCGGATGTGCTGCTCCGCCAAAGTCGTCGCCGATTAGCGAGCCTACGTGCGCCTCATCGGTGCCGGCGTCGACCTCAAGCAGTTCTACGAAGCCTTCTGGCGCCGTGGCGGCAACCGCAAGCTGCTGATCCGAGGGGGCGCGCGTGAGTCGATCCGCTTGGGGCCCTTGGGGCCCGGGTGCAAACCGACCCGCCATGCGCCAACACCGCTCTTGGGAACTGCGCAGGTTGCAAACGAGCGCTTGTTAGGTACTAGAATTTCCGGCAGCTCTCCAGTCCGCCAAGGAAAACACGCGATGCCCACTCCTTCTAACCGACCGAAGCGGCATCTACGCAGCCTCAGAGGCCGTGCCGCCATCGTCGGGGCGGGCCGGTCGGCCGTCGGCCGTGTGCCAGGCCGCAGCGTCATGGCCCTGGCCAGCGACGCCGCGAAAGCCGCGCTTTCCGACGCCGGCCTGGAGCGCAGCGCCATCGACGGCGTGCTGGCGAGCGCCGCATTCGCCGCGCCCTTCCACCGCTTCAGCGTTGCCTTCGGCGAGTACTTCGGCCTCCAGCCGACCTTCTCGAACACGCTGCAGGTGTCTGGCGCAACGGCCGCGACGATGTTCAACATCGCCGCGGCAGCGATCTCCGCGGGACTGGCCGACAACGTGCTCGTGCTCGGCGCGGACAGTCTGCTGACGGGGCTGTCGCCCGACCTCGCGCTGCGCTCGATGACCGAGAGCCGCGACCAGCAGTACGAGATGCCATTCGGGATCCCGGTCGCCAACACCTTCGCGATGACGGCGCACCGGCACATGCGCGAGTTCGGCACCACGTCAGAGCAGTTCGCCAAGGTCGCGGTCATCCACCGCGAGCACGCGATGCGCACGCCGGGCGCGCAGATGACCGAACCGATCACCGTCGACGACGTGTTGAACTCGGGCTGGGTGACCACGCCCTACCACAAGCTCGACTGCTCGCTGATCTCCGATGGCGCCGTGGCATTCATCGTCAGCGCCGCCGAGCGCGCGGGCGACTTCAAGAGCAAGCCGGTGTACATCCTCGGCGGCGGCGAGTGCTACACGCACGAGCACATCTTCCTGATGCCTTCGCTGACGACCACCGGCGCGGTGGAGTCCAGCGCGAAGGCCTACGCCATGGCCGGCGTGGGTCCGCAGGACATCGACGTGGCCGGCGTGTACGACTGCTTCACCGGAACGGTTGTCATGATGCTCGAGGACCTGGGCTTCTGCCCGAAGGGCGAGGGCGGGCGCTTCGTCGACGACCGGCAGATCACCTACGGCGGCAGCATCCCGATCAACACGCATGGCGGGCTGCTGTCGTTCGCGCACCCCGGCATGCCGGGATCGTTGCTGCACTTCCTCGAGGTGGTCGAGCAACTGCGCGGTCGCTGCGGGGAGCGCCAGGTCGAGGGCGCGGAACTGGGGCTGGTGCACAGCCTGGGCGCGGGTTTCGCCACCCAGGCGACCACCATCCTCGGCACGGAGGCGACACTGTGAGACGGATCGAACCGGGCGAAGCCCATGTCAAGCCGCTGCCGACGCCGGACGCGGACTCGCAGGCTTACTGGGACGGGCTGAAGGACGGCCGGCTGCTGCTGCAGCACTGCGGCGCCTGCGGCCATGTCCAGCTGTACCAGCAGGCCATGTGCCGGCGCTGCCTGGGCACGGAACTCGTCCATCGCCCGGCGAGCGGTCGCGCAACCGTGCACTCGTTCAGCGTGGTGCACCGTGCCCCGGGGCCGGCGTTCAAGCAGGACACACCGTATGCGGTGCTTCTGGTGGAACTGGAGGAGGGCCCTCGCATGATCAGCTCGCTGATCGATGCCGACCCGATGTCGGTGGATTTCGACATGCAGGTCGAACTGGTCTGCGAGGCCGCTGGCGCCGCCGCCGTGCTGCCGCGGTTCCGGCCGGCCGGGCGATGAAGCCGGGTCGCCCGAGCGCGGATCGCGGCGCCGCAGGTTCCGAACCGCGAGACGTGCAGCGCGCGCCGCCGGCTCTCGAGATGTGCTTTCGGTGCGAAGCGCCGTTCCCGAAGCGTGCCGTCCGCTTTCCGTGCGATCGGCACGGCAAGGTCGACATCGATGCGCTGGACGACGCGAGGCGGGACGCGTACTTGTTCGCCCGCGTGCTTGTGCGTCTCGGGTACGCACAAAGCCGCATTGTCGACGGCGCCGCGTCGGAGTGTTTCGCCGACGTGGCAGCGTCGGGCTGAAACGTTCGCTGCGAGAGAGAAGGAAGGGAGCCGCGGGGGCCGCCGGACACCGGGGCAAAGCGGTGCGCGGATCATTCTCTATGCAGAATGAGTATCCCTATGGAGAAAATCTCGATGGACACCACGGCCTTGGCGGATCAGAATGCCGCAAGTGGTGGAACCTTCGCATGCGCACTGAAGCAAGCACGAACGATCCTCCGATGCGCTCGGAGAAGCTGGTGGGCGCGCTGGCCAGCGGGCTGGCCGTCGTGCGCTACCTTTCGGTCGCGGGGGCGCCGGTGGGCGTCAGCCGCATCGCGCGTCACCTCGGCCTGAACTCGAGCACCTGCTTCAACCTGCTCAGGACGCTGGTGCACGAGCGTCTGGTCGTGTTCGACGAGGCAACCAAGACCTATGGCGTCGGGCTCGGCCTGGTCGAGCTGGCCAAGGGCGCGCTCGAGTCGGCTTCCTACGCCCGCCTCGTTCATCCGCATCTCGAAGCCGTCGCGGCGGGCCACAACGTGACGGCGACGCTGTGGCAGCGGGCGTCGGACGATCGTGTCGTGCTCGTCGCCCGTGCCGAGAACGATGCGACGATGCGCGTGCACATGAACCTCGGCCAGCGCCTGCCGATGTTCGTCTCGGCGCTCGGGCGGACGATCGCGGCGAACTCGGGCCTGTCGCGCGCCGAACTGCACCGGCACTTCGACGCGTTGCGCTGGGATGACCCCCCCGGCTTCGAGGCCTACCTGCGCAGCGTCGAGGAGGCCGGGCGCAAAGGCTATGCCGTCGATGCCGGCTGCTACGTCAAGGGCGTGACCAGCGTATCGGCGGCGGTGCTCGACGCCTCGAGCCGGCCCGTCATGGCCATCAGCGGCACCGGCTTTTCCGCGCAGCTGTCGCGCGTGGCGGTGAAGGCGCTTGGCGAGACGCTGAGGGACCACGCGCAACTCGTCTCGCGGGCGCTTTCCGGTGGCAACTCGGTGGGCAGCGACGATGGCCGATGACGATTTCCAGCACCATACCAGCGCCCGCGACGCGGGCCTAGAGCCATGAACACAGCCGCATCCTCCGTCCTGCGAGAGCGCCACGGCGCCACGCTCGTGATCCGCCTGAACAAGCCCGAACTGCGCAACGCCTTCGATCTCGAGATGCGCCAGGGCATTGCCGAGGCCGTGTTCGAGGCCCGCGACAGCGCCGACGTGCGCGCCGTTGTCATCACAGGCTCGGGAAAGGCCTTCTGCGCCGGCGGCGACCTGAAGTCGCTGTCGTCGGAGAAGCGGCCGGTGTTCGCCGACCGCGACCGCATCCGCCGCTTGCATGTGTGGTTCCGCGAGCTGACGAACCTCGAGAAGCCGGTGATTGCTGCGGTGCACGGCCCGGCGTTCGGCGCCGGCTTCATCCTCGCGCTCGCCAGCGACTTCGTCCTGGCCACCCCGGCGGCGCGCTTCTGCGCGGTGTTCACGCGCGTCGGCCTGGTGCCCGACCTGGGGGCCTACTTCCTGCTGCCGCGCATCGTGGGGCTGCAGCGCGCGAAGGAGCTGGTGTTCTCGGCGCGCGAGGTCGACGCCGAGGAGGCGCGCGCGCTCGGCATCGTCTACGAGGTCGTGCCCGAGGAGCAGCTGCTCGACGAGGCCCTCGCGATGGCGGCGCGCTTCCACGGTGCCGCCACCCAGGCGATCGGCATCTCGAAGAACATCCTGAACCGCTCGTTCAACCTCGATCAGGACACGCTGGCCGAGCTGGAAGCCGCGGCGCAGGCGATGGTGATGAAGACCGACTACCACCAGGACGCCGTGGCGCGCTTCCTGAACAAGCAGCCGCGCGCCTTCGAGTGGCCGCCCAAGCGCGGCACGCCGGGCGCCGGCCGATGAGCGCGCTGCTCACGCCGGGCGATGGTGACCGCCTGCTCGGCCTGTACCGCACGATGCTGCTCGTGCGCCAGGCCGAGACGGCGCTCACGCGCTTGTTCGCCGACGGCGAGGTGCCGGGCTTCATCCACCTGAGCATCGGCCAGGAGGCCATTGCCGCGGGCGTCGCGTCGGCGCTCGGCCCAGCCGATACGCTGGCCACCACGCACCGCGGCCACGGCCACGTGCTCGCGCGCGGGCTCGCGCTCGAGGCCTTCTTCAAGGAGGTGATGGGCCGCTCGGGCGGCATCTGCGGCGGGCGCGGCGGCTCGATGCACGTGGCCGACACGAGCCTGGGCATCCTGGGCGCCAACGGCATCGTCGGCGCGGGCATCCCGATCGCGCTCGGCAGCGCGATCGCCCAGTCGGTGCTCGGCGGCGGCGGCCTGGCCGTCGCCTTCTTCGGCGACGGCGCGATGGCCGAGGGCGTGCTGCACGAGACGCTGAACATGGCGGCGCTGTGGAAGTCGCCGCTGCTGCTGGTGTGCGAGAACAACGGCTGGAGCGAGTTCTCGCCCACCGCGCGCCAGTTCGCGGCGCGCCTGGAAGGCCTGGCGGCGGCTTTCGGCATCGCGCATGAGAAGGTCGACGGCAACGATGCGCTGGCGGTGGCCGACGCGGCCGCGCGCGCCGTCGCGGCCATCCGCGGCGGCCGGGGGCCGCGCGTGCTGGAGTGCATGACGCACCGCGTGCGCGGCCACTTCGAGGGCGACCCGCAGAAGTATCGGAGCGCCGACGAACTCGAAGCCGGCGCGAAGGGCGATCCGCTCGAACGTTGCCGCGCCGCACTGGCCGCGGCCGGCGTGCCGGAAGCCACGCTGCAGGCCGCTGCACGGGACGTGGCTGCCCGCATCGAATCGGCGATTGCAGCCGCACGCGCCGACGCTGTCCCCGAGTTCGCGCCGGCCTTCGCCGACGTCTATACCGCGGAGGCGCGATGAACGCCGTCGTGCAGGCGCCCGCCGCGTCGGCTCCCGCCGAGATGAAGACCATGGCCGCGGTCGCACTCGCGCTGCGCGACGCCATGGCCGACGACCCGCGCGTCGTGGTGATGGGCGAGGACATCGGGGCACCCGGCGGATCGTTCAAGGCCACCCGCGGGCTGCTCGAGGAGTTCGGCCCGCAGCGCGTCATCGACACGCCGATTTCGGAAGCGTCGATCGTCTCGGCGGCGGTCGGCGCGGCGCTCTCCGGGCTGCGCCCGGTCGTCGAGATCATGTTCATGGACTTCGTGACGCTGGCGATGGACGCGCTGGTGAACCAGGCGGCGAAGGCGCGATTCATGTTCGGGGGCCAGTGCAGCGTGCCGATGGTGCTGCGCACGCCGCACGGCGGCGGGCTCAACGCCGGCCCGCAGCATTCGCAGTGCCTCGAAGCCTGGCTCGCGCACGTGCCCGGGCTGAAGGTGGTCTGCCCGGCGACGCCGGGTGACGCCTACGCGCTGCTGCGCGCCGCGATCCGCGACCCCGACCCGGTGGTCTTCGTCGAGCACAAGGGGCTGTACGGCAGCAAGGGCCTGGTCGACCGCACCGTGACGGCTGAGATCGGCAGCGCGCGCATCGTCCGCCCGGGCCGCGACGCCACTGTCGTGACCTACGGCGCCACGGTGGCCGCGGCGCTCGAAGCGGCTCGGCAACTCGCCGCCGAGGGCGTGGAGGTCGAGGTGATCGACCTGCGCAGCCTGCAGCCCTGGGACCGCGCCACGGTGCTCGCCTCGCTCGCGCGCACGCACCGCGCGGTGGTCGCGCACGAAGCGGTGCAGGCCTTCGGCGTCGGCGCCGAGATCGCCGCCACGCTGGCCGACGAGGGCTTCGACGACCTCGACGCGCCGGTGCTGCGCGTCGGCGCGCCCTTCATGCCGGTGCCTTTCGCGAAATCCCTCGAGCAGGGCTACAACGTCGGCGCTGCCGGCATCGTTGCCGCGCTGCGGCGCACCCTTGAATGAGCCAGTCTTCCATGTCCAACATCCTGAGCGAGAAGCGCGGCCCGGTCGGGCTGCTGACGATCAACCGGCCGAAGACGCTGAACGCGCTCGACGTGGCGACCATGCACGAGCTCGACGCCGCGCTGGCCGCCTTCGAGGCCGACGACACGGTGCGCGCGATCGTGATCACCGGCGCCGGCGAGCGCGCCTTCGTTGCCGGCGGCGACATCGCCGACCTCGACAGCCGCCAGGGCCTGGCGCATTACCAGCAGTTCGCCGAGGTGATCCACCGGCTGATCGCCCGCTTCGAGCGCTGCGACAAGCCCACGCTCGGGGCCATCAACGGCTGGGCGCTGGGCGGCGGCACCGAGCTGCTGCTGGCGCTGGACATCCGCATCGTCGCCGAGGAGGCCAGGCTCGGCCTGCCCGAGATCACGCTCGGCCTGTTCCCCGGCGCCGGCGGCACGCAGCGGCTGATCCGCCAGATCCCGCTGTGCCGGGCCAAGGAGCTGATGTTCACCGGCGACCAGATCAGCGCCGCCGAGGCCGTGACGCTCGGCCTCGTGAACCGCGCGGTGCCGCGCGAGCGGCTGCTCGAGGAGACGCTGGCGCTGGCACAGCGCATCGCCGAGAAGTCGCCGCTGGTGTTGAAGCTGCTCAAGCGCACGCTGCGCGACGGCCTGGAGATGCCGCTGCCGCAGGCGCTGGCGCACGAGCAGGCGATGATCGGCCTGGTGCTCGACAGCCGCGACGCGCACGAGGGCTGCCGCGCCTTCCTCGAGAAGCGCAAGGCCGACTTCCAGGGGCTCTGAGCACGTGCGACACGCCTGGCTGCTGCCCAAGCTGGGCCTCACGATGACCGAGGGCGTGCTCGCCGAGTGGACGGTCCCACCTGGCGCGCGCTTCAAGGCCGGCGACTGCGTGTTCGTGGTCGAGAACGACAAGGCCGTGAGCGAGATCGCCGCCGAGCACGACGGCGTGATGGGCGAGCCGCTGGTCGCGGCGGGCGCAACGGTGGCGGTCGGCGAGGTCATCGGGCATTGGGACGACGGCGCTGCCATCGCGCCGCCGGCTGCCTGCGGCGACGAAACGATCGCCAGGCGCCCGGTCACGCCGTGGGCGCGCCAGCTCGCGAAGCGGCACGACATCGATCTGGCGGGCGTGGGCGGCACGGGGCCGCGCGGTCGCGTGCAGGGCCGCGATGTCGAAGCTGCGCGCAGCCGTTTGCCGGC
>DAORHX010000032.1:0-16437 GCA_035438245.1 Rubrivivax sp. | reverse complement strand
GTGGAAACGGTGGCTTTCCCAGCCTAAACCCGGCAGACCTTGCAACGGCTCGGCACATTTGATAGATCGGAAGAGCGGCAAGAGCACGCTCGCCGCGATGCGCGTGCCGCGCCGCGGTGCCCGCTGGTTCGACCTCGAGCATCCGGTCGACCGCGACCGGCTGCAGCAGCCGCTGACCGCGCTGGAGCCGCTGGCCGCGGGCGGCGCGCAGGGGCCGGTGGTGATCGACGAGGTGCAGCTCGCACCCGAGCTGTTTGCGGTGCTGCGCGTTCTGATCGACCGTTCCGACGCGCCCGGGCAGTACCTGCTGCTCGGCAGCGCGTCGCCGGCGCTGCTGCGCCAGACCAGCGAATCGCTGCTCGGCCGCGTGGAAGTGGTCGAGGTCGGCGGCTTCGATCTGGCCGAGGTCGGCGCCGCGCGTCAGCGCGAGCTCTGGCAGCGCGGCGGCTATCCGCCCTCGTTCCTGGCGGCGACCGACGCCGACAGCCTGGCCTGGCGGCTGCAGGCCGCGCAGCGCCATGTCGAATCCGACCTGCCGCAGTTCGGCGTCAACGTGCCGGCGCCGGCGATGCTGCGCTTCTGGCGCATGCTGGCGCACCTGCACGCGCAGGTCTGGAATGCGGCGGAGCCGGCGCGCTCGCTCGGCATCTCGGAGCCGACCGTGCGCCGCTACCTCGACGTGCTGACGCAGACCTTCATGCTGCGCCAGCTGCAGCCCTGGCACGCCAACCTGGGCAAACGCCAGGTCAAGGCGCCGAAGCTCTATTTCCGCGACAGCGGCCTGCTGCATGCGCTGCTCGGCATCGGCGACTTCGACGCGCTGCTCGGCCATCCGCGCAGCGGTGCGAGCTGGGAGGGTTTTGTGGTCGAGCAGGTGCTGCGCGTCGCGCAGCCGGACGAGGCCTACTTCTGGGCGACGCATGGCGGCGCCGAGCTGGACCTGCTGCTGGTCAGGGGCGGGCAGCGCATCGGCGTCGAGATCAAGCGCGCCGATGCGCCGCGCATCACGCCGTCGATGCAGATCGCGCTGCACGACCTGCAGCTCGATGCGCTGTACGTGGTCTATCCGGGGGAGCGCCGCTATCGGCTCTCGGACCGGATCGAGGCCGTGCCGCTGGCGGCGCTGCTGGCCTGAAGCCTCAGCCCGCGGGGATGCCCATCTCGCGCAGCGTCTCGGCCACGGCGTTGACCGCCTGGCTCATCTCGTTGCGCCCGATGGCGCCGATGCACCCCACCCGGAAGGTCTCGACTTCGGTCAGCTTGCCGGGGTAGAGGACGAAGCCGCGCTGCTTGGCGCCTTCGTAGAAGCGCTTGAAGTCGTAGTTCGGGTGCGCCGGCGTGTGGAAGGTGACGATGATCGGCGCCTGCACCTGCGGCTTCAGGAAGGGCCTGAAGCCGAGCCTGCCCATGCCGTCGACCAGCGTGCGGCAGTTGTCGGCGTAGCGCTTCAGCCGCGCCGGCTGGCCGCCTTCTTCGACGAACTGCGCCACCGCCTCGTCCAGCGCCGCCACCACGTGCGTCGGCGGCGTGAAGCGCCATTGGCCGGTGCGCTGCATGTAGACCTGCTGGTCGTGCAGGTCCATCGCCAGGCTCTGGCTGTTGCCCGCACAGCTATCGAGCACCGCCTTGCGCATGAAGACGAAGCCCATGCCGGGCACGCCTTCCAGGCACTTGCCGCTGGCGGCGACCAGCGCGTCGAACTGCAGCTCGCGCGCGCTGATCGGCAGTGCGGCGAAGCTCGACATCGCATCGACGATCAAGCCCTTGCCATGCTCGCGGCACAGCGCCGCGACCTCGGCCAGCGGGTTCTCGACGCCGGTGCCGGTCTCGCAGTGCACCAGCACCACGTGGCTGATCGACGCATCGGCCTTCAGGCGTTCATTCACCGCCGCCGCCGACACCGGCTGGTCTTCGGCGAAGGGCAGCACCGTCGCCTTGCGGCCCATCATCTGCGTCAGCCTGGCGGCGCGCTTGCAGTAGGCGCCGTTGTCGGGCACCAGCACGTGGCCGTCGCGCGGCACCAGCGTGGCCACGGCGGCCTCGACGCTGAAGGTGCCGCTGCCTTGCAGCGGCACGACGACATGCGTGTCGTGGCCGTCGACGATGTCGAGCAGCCGCTCGCGCAGGCGCGCAGTGACGGCGTTGAAGTCGGCGTCCCAGCTGCCCCAGTCGCGCAGCATCGCCAGCTTGGTGCGCAGCGTGGTGGTCAGCGGGCCGGGGGTCAGCAGGATGCGGTCGCGGTCCATCGTCAGGGTCTCCGTGCTTCAGCGTGCGGTGGTGCGCCATGCTTGCGTGCGGCGGTCGATCCACCAGCCCAGCAGCATGAACAGCGCGGTGGCCAGCGCCGAGGCCGCGGCGATCAGCACCGCCATCGCCGCGGCCGGGCTCAGCTCGCCGGCTTCGTCCATGTTCAGCACCGCGATCGACGCGAGCCGCGTGTCGGGCGAATACAGGAAGATCACCGCCGAGATCGTGGTCATCGCGTTGACGAAGAAGTAGCGCGCGATGTCGACCAGCGTCGGCGTGCAGATCGGCAGCGTGACGCGCCAGAAGGTCTTGAAGAACGGCACCTTCAGCGACGCCGACACCGACTCGAACTCGCTGTCCAGCGCCTTCAGCGCCGTCACCGCCGTCAGGTGGCCGGTGGTGTAGAAGTGCACGATGGTGCACAGCGTCATCAGCGTCAGCGTGTGGTACAGCGTGTTCAGTGGGTTGCCCGGCGCGTTGAAGAAGAAGATGTAGCCCAGGCCCAGCACCAGCCCGGGCACGGCCATCGGCAGGATCGCCAGCAGCCGCAGCGTGCCGCGCAGCGCCGCCAGGCCGCGTGTCTTTTCCTGCAGGTAGGCGCCGACGAAGACCAGCGCGGTGCCGAAGACGGCGGTGGCGGCGGCCATCTTCAGGCTGTTGACGAAGCCGGCGGCGACTTCGTTGTCCACCAGGCCGTAGATGTAGTGGTTGAGGCTGGGCTTCAGGTTGTAGGGCCAGAAGGTGGCCAGCGAGGCGAACACCGCCATGCCCAGCATGGCCAGCATCAGCAGTGCGATCAGCGTGCAGTAGGCGGTCATCAGCGTGTCGTAGCCGCGCGCCGGGCTCGGGCGGTAGGGCACGGCGCGCGCGCTGAGCATCGCCGTCTGGCGGCGCTGCACGAGGTGGTCGACGCCGAAGGTCAGCACCGCTGGCGCCAGCAGCAGCATCGCCACCACCGCGCCCTTGGCGAAGTCCTGCTGGCCGATGACCAGCTTGAAGACGTCGGTGGCCAGCACGTTGAAGTTGCCGCCGATGACCTTGGGGATGCCGAAGTCGGTGATCACCAGCGTGAAGGTCACCAGCGCCGCCGAGATCAGCCCGTACTTGGCGCCGGGCAGCGTGATGGTGAAGAACTTGCGCGCCGCCGTCGTGCCCATCGCGTCGGCGGCCTCGTACAGCCGCGCGTCGGCCAGCGTCAGCGCCGACACCAGGATCATCAGCGCGTGCGGGAACACCGCCAGGCATTCGGCGAGCACGATGCCCGGCGCGCCGTAGATCTGCTCGATGCCCAGCGCGCGCATCCAGCCGGTGAGCACGCCCTGGTTGCCGAACCAGTAGATCAGCGACAGCGCCGACAGCAGCGACGGCGCGAGCAGCGGCACCAGCGCGATGGCGCGGTACAGCCCCTTGGCCGGCATGCACGAGCGTGTCAGCGCGTAGGCGAAGCCGAAGGCCAGCGGCACGGTGATCAGCGTCACCAGCGCCGACACCCACAGGCTGTTCCACAGGCTGGCCAGCAGCGTCGGCGTGCGCGCGTAGGCGATGAAGTTCTGCAGCCCGACGAAGCGGCCGTCGCCGTCCTCGACCGCCTGCACCAGGATCGCCGCCAGCGGCGCCGCCAGGAAGACCAGCAGCAGCAGCACCACCGCCGCCACCGCCAGCATGGCGACGCGGTCGCTCCAGTGCAGGCGCAGCCGCAGTTCGCGGCGCGCGCCGGCCAGGACTGCGCTCATGCAGCGACCCTGCGCGCTGCACGCTCCGGGATGAGCGCTTCGCAACGGCCGCGCGCGCTCATCAGAACACCTTCAGCCGGTCCTGCAGCAGTCGCAGGCGCAGCGCCGAGCCGACCTGCAGCGACTGCTCGGCCAGGTAGTTCAGCGACAGGTACACGGTCAGCGGCTGCGCCGCGAAGGCCGGCGAGGCCACGTGCACATGGCAGTACGAACCGAGGAACTCGATCTTCTCGATGGTGGCGTCGAAGACATGCGGGTCGCCGTCGGCGATCGGCCGCGCCAGCACGTCCTCGGGCCGCAGGTAGATGCGCACGTCGCGGTCGGCGCCGCCGGCGTCGAACTGCAGCGCACCGGCATGCAGCCGCCCGGCGGCGACGCGCCCGGGCAGCACGTTGACCTTGCCGACGAAGTCGGCGACGAAGGGCGAGGCCGGCTCGCGGTAGATCTGCAGCGGCGTGCCCACCTGCTCGATCACGCCGTGGTTCATGACCACGATGCGGTCGGCCACCGCCAGCGCTTCTTCCTGGTCGTGCGTGACCATGATGGTGGTCACCGACAGCTTGGCCTGCAGCGCGCGGATCTCGGAGCGCAGCCGCACGCGCTCCAGCGCGTCCAGCGCCGACAGCGGCTCGTCCAGCAGCAGCAGCCCCGGCGAGGTGGCCAGCGCGCGTGCCAGCGCGATGCGCTGCTGCTGCCCGCCGGACAGCTGGCTCGGGAACTTGCGCTCGCTGCCCGGCAGACCGACCAGCTGCAGCAGCTCGGCCACGCGCGCGGCGATCTGCGCACGCGGTGTGCGCCGGTTGACCAACCCGTAGGCGACGTTGTCGGCCACGCTCAGGTTGGGGAAGAGGGCGTAGCTCTGGAAGACGATGCCGTAGTCGCGCTCGGCCGGCGGCAGCCGCGAGATGTCGCGCCCGGCCTGCTCGATGCGGCCGGCCGATTGCGTCTCGAGCCCGGCGATGATGCGCAGCAGCGTGGTCTTGCCGCAGCCCGAGGGGCCGAGGAAGCAGACGAATTCACCGCGCGCGATGTCCAGCGCGATGTCGTGCAGCGCGGTGAAGCTGCCGAACTCCTTGCGGATGCCTTCGATCTCGAGGTAGGGCGTCAAGGCAGGCTGAGAGCGTGGAGGGTGGGCCAAGCGGCCGCCGCGGAACCGGCTATAGCTCCGGCATCACATCGCAGAAGCGATGTGAGCCTACGCTGAAGCGCAAGCGCTTTGCCGGGCCGCAGGCGGCGCCCCCTGGGGGGAGGCGGCCGCAGGCCGCTGCGGGGGGGACTATTTTTTCGGTTCGCTCTTGGCGCTGTAGCGCTTGTTCCACTCGTCGAGGATGCGCTCGCGGTTGCTCGCCGACCAGTCGAAGTTCATCTTGATCAGCCGCGCTTCATAGTCGGCCGGGATGTTGGCCAGCTTCGGCGCCACGCCCGGCTGCGCGGTGATGGCGAAGTTCTTGCCGTACAGCAGCATCGCGTCCTTGCTGCTCGCCCAGTCGGCCAGCTTCTTGGCGGCGTCGAGCTTCTTCGTGCCCTTGTGGATGGCGAAGGCCTCGAGGTCCCAGCCCAGGCCTTCCTTCGGGAACACCAGGTCGATCGGCGCGCCCTTGGCCTTGTTGCTGTGGCCGCGGTATTCGAAGCTGATGCCGACCACGTATTCGCCGGCCGCCGCCATGTTGCACGGCTTGCTGCCCGAGTGCGTGTACTGCGCGATGTTCTCGTGCAGCGCGTCCATGTACTTCCAGCCCGCGCCCTTGCCGTTGTCGTCGCCCCACATCTGCAGCCAGGCGACGACGTCGAAGTAGCCTGTGCCCGACGAGGCCGGGTTCGGCATCACGATCTGGCCCTTGTAGATCGGCTTCAGCAGGTCCTTCCAGGTCTCGGGCTTGGGGATGCCGCGCTTCTGTGCCTCCACCGTGTTGAAGCACACCGTCGCGCCGTAGACGTCCATGCCCCACCAGGCCGGCGGGTTCTTCTTGTCGCGGTACTGCGGCATGATCGCGTCCAGGTTCAGCGGCGCATAGGGCTGCAGCATGCCCTGCTGGTCGAACAGCGCCATGCCGGATGCGGCCACGCCCCAGACCACGTCGGCCTGCGGGTTGGCCTTCTCGGCCAGCAGCTTGGCGATGACCACGCCGGTGGAATCGCGCACCCACTTGATCTCGATGTCCGGGTTGACCTTGTTGAAGGCCTCCTGGTAGGCCTTCAGCTGGTCGGTCTCCAGCGCCGTGTAGACCAGCAGCTGGGTCTTCTGCGCCAGCGCCGAGCCGGCGGCCAGGCACAAGGTGAGGGCGGCCAGTGACAGGGAGGGGAATCGCATGAGCTGCTCCTGGTGTGGGTGGAAGCGCGAACTCGAAACTGCCGACGATGCCGCGCCCGCGTGACGCGGTCGTGACGCGCGCCCGCCCGGCATCGCCCGGCATGTGCGCTGCATGTTGCGTGGCGGCGCACGCGGCTGTCAACGGGAGTTTCGCCCGGGTTGCAGATTGTTGACATTCGCGTCCCGGCGCGGTCCAATCGGACGCGATGATCCTTGCCCCCGCGGGGCCGGCCCGCCGCCCATGCCGCACCTGCTGAACCTGCTGGCCGCCATCGCGCTGCTGGTGTGGGCCACCTACATCGTGCGCACCGGCGTGCTGCGGCTGTTCGGCGCCAACCTGCGCCACGTCATCGCGCGCAGTGTCGGCAACCGCTGGCAGGCGCTGCTCGCCGGTTTTGCGGTGACCACGCTGGTGCAGTCCAGCACCGCCACCGGGCTGATCGTCTCGTCCTTCGTCGGCCGCGGGCTGATCGCCACCGCCGCGGCGCTGGCGGTGATGCTCGGCGCCGACATCGGCACCAGCGCGATGGTGGTGGTCTTCTCCTTCGACCTGTCGTGGCTGTCGCCGCTGCTGATCTTCGTCGGCGTGGTGCTGTTCATCAGCCGCGAGTCCACCTCGGTGGGCCGCGTCGGGCGCATCGTCATCGGCCTGGGGTTGATCACGCTGGCGCTGCAGCTGATCGTCGCGGCGACGCAGCCGCTGACCGCCTCGCCGACGGTGCGCCAGCTGCTGGCCTCGCTGCCCAGCGACGTGCTGCTCGATATCCTGGTCGGCGCGGTGCTGACGGTGCTGTCGTATTCGTCGCTGGCCATCGTGCTGCTCACCGCCACGCTGGCCGGTGCCGGCATGATCCCGGCCGGTGTGGCGCTGGGCCTGGTGCTCGGCGCCAACGTCGGCAGCGGGCTGCTGGGCGTGCTGACCACGGCGCGCGCCGATGTCGCGACGCGCCGGCTGCCGCTGGGCAACCTGCTGTTCAAGCTGGCCGGCTGCCTGTTGGTGGTGCCCTGGCTGCCGCGCATCCACGTCATGCTGCAGCAGCAGCTGGACGAGGTGCCGCGGCAGGTGGTGGCTTTCCACCTGGGCTTCAACGTGGCGCTGGCGCTGCTGTTCATCGGCCTGTGCGGCGTGCTGGCAAGGGGGCTCGAGCGCTGGCTGGTGGCACCGCCGCCGCCGCCGTCGCAGAGCCGGCCGCGCCACCTGGACCCGGTGGCGCTGCAGACGCCGTCGCTGGCCATCGCCTGCGCCGCGCGCGAGGCGCTGCACCAGGCCGACGTGGTGGAGACGATGATGCGCGGCATCCTGCCGGTGATCCGCCACAACGACCTCGAGCTCGCCGAGCAGCTGCGCAAGATGGACGACACCGTCGACGAGCTCTACTCGGCGATCAAGTTCTACCTGACGCAGATCTCGCGGGAGGCGCTGTCCGAGCGCGAGAGCCGGCGCTGGACCGACATCCTCTCGTTCACGATCAACATGGAGCAGATCGGCGACGTGATCGAGCGCGTGCTGCAGGACGTGGAGGACAAGAAGATCCGCAAGAACCGCAGCTTCTCCGACGCCGGCATGGCCGAGATCAGCCACCTGCACGAGCGGCTGCTGGCCAACCTGCGGCTAGGGATGAGCGTGTTCCTCGACGGCCACGTCAACGACGCGCGCAAGCTGCTCGAGGAGAAGGCGCGCTTCCGCGACCTTGAGCACGAATACGCCGCCAGCCACATCGCGCGGCTGCGCGACAACACCGCGCAGAGCATCGAGACCAGCAGCCTGCACCTGGACCTGATCAGCGAGCTCAAGCGCATCAACTCGCACATCTGCTCGATCGCCTACCCGATCCTCGAATCGGCCGGCGTGCTGGCCGACACGCGCATCCGCGACTCGCGGCTGGCCGAGCTGATGGCCGACGAAGCACGCCGGTGACTACAGGGGTGGTGCTGGCGGTGCTGCTGGGCGCGCTGCTGCACGCGGCCTGGAACGCGCTGGTCAAGTCCGGCGGCGACAAGCAGCTGGACCTGGCGCTGGTGCACCTGATGGGCGCGGCGGCCTGCCTGCCGCTGCTGCTGTGGGTCGGCCTGCCGCCGCCGGCGGCCTGGCCTTATGTCGGCGCGTCGCTGCTCATCCACGTGGCCTACTACATCACCCTCAACGGCGCCTACCAGCACGGCGACCTGGGCAGCACCTACCCGATCATGCGCGGCAGCGCGCCGCTGCTGGTGGCGCTGGGCAGCTCGCTGGCGCTGGGCGAAAGGCTGTCGCCCGCGGCCTGGCTGGGCATCGGCGCGGTCACCGTCGGCGTGCTGATGGTCGGCCTGTCGCGGCCGGCGCACGCGCTGCACACGCATGGCCGGGCGATGGCCTTCGCGCTGGCCAATGCCGCGGTGATCGCCGCCTACACGCTGGTCGACGGCAGCGGCGTGCGCATCACCGCCGGCGCCGGCCATGCCGCCATCAGCTACGTGCTGCTGCTGGCGGTGCTCGACGGCATCCCCTATCCGGCACTGGTGTTCGCGCAGCGCGGCGCGGCGGCACGGCCGGCGATGTGGGCCTACGCGCGCCGGCGCTGGCCGCTGGCCACGCTGGGCGGGCTGGCGTCGATGGCGTCCTACGGCATCGCGCTGTGGGCGATGACGCGCGCGCCGGTGGCGGTGGTGTCGGCGCTGCGCGAGACCTCGGTGCTGTTCGCCACCGCGCTGTCGGTGTGGGTGCTGAAGGAGCGCTTCGGCCTGCAGCGCGCGGGCGGGGCGCTGGTCATCGTCGCCGGCGTGGTGACGCTGCGCCTGAGCTGATGCACGATCTTGTTTTGCATTTTGTTGACAATCAGCAATCAGCCGCCTAGGATCCACGCATGCCCAGCGTGACCCCCAAACGGCCCGCCGACGCCTCGACGGCGATCGAGATGCTGCGCGAGCATTCGCTGGCCACGCTGGCGCAGCAGGAGCTGGAGCGGCGCATCGTCTCCGGCGAGATCGCCGCCGGCGCCAAGCTCAACGAGGTCGAGATGGCCAGCGCGCTGGGCATCTCGCGCGGCCCGGTGCGCGAGGCCTTCAGCGCGCTGGCGCAGGCCGGGCTGGTGCGCGTGGAGAAGAACCGCGGCGTGTTCGTGCGCCAGGTCTCGGTGGAGGAGGCCAACGAGTTCTACGAGGTGCGCGCCGCGCTCGAAGGCCTGATCGGCCAGCTCGCCGCGCGGCGCATCGCCATCGACGAGATCGACGCGCTGCGCGGCGTGGTGCGCCGCATGCACCAGAGCCAGAAGAGCCGCAAGCCGGACGAATACTTCGCGCTCAACGTCGAGTTCCACGACCTGCTGGCACGCGCCGCGCGCAACAACGCGCTGCTGGCGCACTACCGCGGCATCGTCAACCAGCTCGACCTGTACCGCCGCGCGACCCTCACGCACGGCGCCGACCACATCCCGCAGTCGACCGCGGAGCACGAGGCGATCATCGACGCCGTCGCGGCGCGCGACGAGGCGCGTGCGCAGCAGCTGCTGGTCGCGCACGTGCTGGGCAGCCGCGCGCGGCTGCATGCCGCGCTGGGCACGCCCGCGCCGAAGTCATGATCCACGGAGTCCGCCGATGAACGACAGACAAGCCACCGTCCAGGTCAACGGCACCGACTACCGCTGGCCGCTGCGCCCGGTGGTGGTGGTGTGCATCGACGGCGGCGACCCGCGCTACCTGCAGCAGTTCCTGGCCGACGGCAGCACGCCGAACATCGCACGCTGCGTGCGCGAAGGTTTCGCCGGCGTGGCCGAGGGCTCGATGCCGTCGTTCACCTGCCCGAACAACATGTCGATCATCACCGGCACGCCGACCGCGCGGCACGGCATCTCGGGCAACTTCTACCTCGACACCGCCAGCTGGCAGCCGGTGGTGATGACCGGGCCCGAGCTGCTGCGCGGCGACACCATCATCGCCAGGTTCGCCGCGGCCGGCGCCAAGGTGGTGACGATCACCGCCAAGGACAAGCTGCGCCGGCAGCTGGGCAAGGGGCTGGACGTCGCCCAGGGCCATGTCTCGTTCTCCAGCGAATACGCAGGCCAGTGCACGCTGGCCGAAAACGGCATCGAAGGCGTGCTGCCCTGGCTGGGCATGCCGCAGCCGGACATGTATTCGATGGAGCTGAGCCTGCTGGTGCTGGAAGCCGGCATCAAGCTGCTGCGCGAGCGCCGGCCCGAGCTGCTGTACCTGTCGCTGACCGACTGGGTGCAGCACAAGTGGGCGCCCGACGAGGGCGGCGCGCGCGAGTTCTACCGGCGGCTCGACGACTGCGTCGGCCGGCTCGCGGCGCTGGACGCGACGATCGCGCTCACCGCCGATCACGGCATGAGCGACAAGAGCACCGCCGACGGCGAGCCGCAGGTGCTGTGGCTGCAGGACCTGCTCGACGCCAGGCTGGGGGAGGGCACGACGACCGTGATCTGCCCGATCACCGATGCCTTCGTTGCCCACCACGGCGCGCTCGGCGGCTTCGTGCGCGTGTGGTCGAAGGGCCGGGTGACGGCCAGGCAGATCATCGACGCCATCGGCGATGCACCGGGCGTCGAGCTGGCGCTGGACCGCGACACCGCCTGCCGCATGTTCGACATGCCGCCCGACCGCGAGGGCGACGTGGCGGTGATCGCGCAGGAGCATTGGTGCATCGGCAGCTCGGCGAAGAACCACGACCTGAGCGGCCTGAAGGGCCACCGGCTGCGCACCCATGGCGGCACCTCGGAGGCGAAGGTGCCGTTCATCCTGAACCGGCCGCTGAACGAGGCTTATCGCTTCAAGGCCGCGAGCCAGCCGCTGAAGAGCTACCAGGTGTTCGACTACGCGATCAACGGCACGGTCTGAGCATGAGCGCCGCGCCGTCGCAAAGCGAAGGCGACGTCAACCGCACGCCGCAACGCGCCGCCTGGCAGCACGACCATCTGGACGAGGCCAGCCGCGCGCTGCTGGCGCGCGACAGCGCCGCCTTCCTGCATCAAAGCGTGTCCACGCCCTGCCTGGCGCCGATCGTCAAGGCCGAGGGCCTGTTCATCGAGGACATGGCCGGTCGGCGCTACCTGGACTTTCACGGCAACAACGTGCACCACCTCGGCCACGGCCACCCCGAGGTGATCGCGGCGATCAAGGCGCAGCTCGACAGCTTGAGCTTCGCGCCGCGCCGCTTTGCGTCCGAGCGCGCCGTGCAACTGGCCGAGGCGCTGAACGCGAAGTTCCAGGCGCTGACCGGCGAGGCGGGCCGCGTGCTCTTCACCACCGGCGGCAGCGACGCCATCGAGGTGGCGATCAAGCTCGCGCGTGCCGCCACCGGCCGCTTCAAGACGCTGAGCTTCTGGGACGCGTTCCACGGGGCAGGCTTCGGCGCGTCGAGCGTCGGCGGCGAGGCGCTGTTCCGCTCCGGCCGGCTGGGGCCGTTGCTGCCGGGCAGCGAGCATGTCGCGCCCTTCGGCTGCTACCGCTGCGCCTACGGCCACCCGGTCGACGCACACGGCCAGCCGTTTCTCGAGCAATGCCGGCTGGCCTGCGCGTCGATGGTGCGCTACGTGCTGCAGCGCGAAGGCGACGTGGCGGCGGTCATCGCCGAGCCGGCGCGCGCGGTGCCTTCCCTGCCGCCGCCGGGCTACTGGCAGGCGGTGCGCGAGGCCTGCCATGCGCACGGCACGCTGCTGATCTTCGACGAGATCCCGACGGGCCTGGGCAAGACCGGCCGCTTCTTCGCCGCCGAACACGATGGCGCGGCGCCGGACATGGTCGTGCTCGGCAAGGCGCTGGGCGGCGGCGTGCTGCCGATCGCCGCCTGCATCGCGCGCGACGGGCTCAACGTCGCGACCGAATTCGCGCTCGGCCACTACACGCACGAGAAGAACCCGGTGACCGCTGCCGCGGCGCTGGCGACGCTGCAGGTGATCGAACGTGATGGCCTGGTCGAGCACGCCGCGCGGATCGGCGCGCACGCGCTGGAGCGGCTGCACGACATGAAGCGCCGCCACCGGCTGATCGGCGACGTGCGCGGCCGCGGCCTCTTGATCGGCATCGAGCTGGTCGAGGACCGCGACACCAAGGCCCCGGCCCATGCCGCGGCCGAGCGTGTGCTGTACCGCGCCTTGAGCCGCGGCCTGTCCTTCAAGACGACGATGGGCCACGTGCTGACGCTGACGCCGCCCTTGATCACCACCGCCGCACAGATGGACCAGGCGCTCGACATCGTCGACGCCTGTCTGGCCGAGGAGTCCCCATGAGCGCACGCCCTTCCGTGATCGACAGCCCCCAGCGCGAGGCGATGCGCATCGCCGGCGACAAGGTGTTCGCCGAACGCACGATCGAGGTGCGCTACCCGTGGACCGGCGAGGTCGTGGCCACCGTGCCGCGGGCCACGGTCGAACAGGTGCGCCGCGCCTTCCAGACCGCGCGCGACTACAAGCCGACGCTGACGCGGCACGAGCGCTACAGGATCCTGATGAAGGCCGGCGAGCTGATTGCCGCGCGCCTGCATCAGATCGCGCGTCTCATCACGCTCGAATCGGGGCTGTGCATCAAGGACACGCTGTACGAGGTGGGGCGCGCCAGCGACGTGCTGCTGTTCGCTGCACAGCAGGCGCTGGTCGACGACGGCCAGAGTTTTTCCTGCGACCTGACGCACCACGGCAAGAGCCGGCGCGTGCACACGATGCGCGAGCCGATGATGGGCGTCATCTCGGCGATCACCCCCTTCAACCACCCGCTGAACCAGGTGATCCACAAGGTGGCGCCTTCCGTGGCGACCAACAACCGCATGGTGCTCAAGCCCACCGAGAAGACGCCGCTGGCCGCGCTGCTGCTGGCCGACGTGCTCTACGAAGCCGGGCTGCCGCCGCCGATGCTCAGCGTCATCACCGGCGACCCGGCCGAGATCGCCGACGAGATGCTGACCAACGAACACGTGGACGTGGTCACCTTCACCGGCGGCGTGCCGATCGGCAAAGCCATCGCCGCCAAGGCGGTCTACAAGCGGCAGATCCTGGAACTCGGCGGCAACGACCCGCTGGTGGTAATGGACGATGCCGACCTCGGCAAGGCGGCCGAATTGGCGGCCAGCGGCAGCTACAAGAACAGCGGCCAGCGCTGCACGGCGGTGAAGCGCATCTTCGTGCATCAGCAGGTGGCGGCCGAGTTCACCGACGCGCTGCTGGCGAAGACGCGCGCCTGGCGCTACGGCGACCCGCTGGACCCGACGGTGGACATGGGCACGGTCATCGACGAGCGTTCGGCCATGCTGTTCGAGCGGCGCGTGCACGACGCGGTGGCGCAAGGAGCCCGGTTGCTGCACGGCAATCAACGAGATGGCGCTTCCTACTCGCCGACGCTGATCGACCACGTGCGCGGCGAGATGGAAGTGGTGCGGCAGGAGACCTTCGGCCCGGTCTCGCCGGTGATGGTGTTCAAGGACGTGGACGACGCCATCGCGCAGGTCAATGCCACCGCCTACGGCCTGAGCTCGGGCATCTGCACGCAGCGGCTCGACGTCATCATGCGCTTCGTCAAGGAGCTGAACGTCGGCTCGGTCAACGTCTGGGAGGTGCCCGGCTACCGGCTCGAAGTCACGCCCTTCGGCGGCATCAAGGACTCGGGCACCGGCATCAAGGAAGGCGTGCAGGAATGCTGCAAGGCCTTCACCAACGTCAAGACCTATTCGCTGCCCTGGTAAACCGGGACAACCCGGGTTGCAGGCTGCGCGCCCGCGGCGGAGCATGCGCCGGCTCGACAACCAGGAGGAAACACCATGACCGGCCTTGTACACAGACCACGCCTGCGGCTCGCGGGCATCGCCGTTGCCGTCCTGTCGGCTTGCAGCAGCGTGCCGCTGGCCCAGGCCGACGACGGCGAAGGCCGCAGCGACTGGAATCGCTGGGGCCATCACCACCACCACGGCAAGCCGCCGCCGCAGGCGTCGGGCCCGGCCTACCGCAAGGGCGTGGTGGCCGTGGCCAACCCCTACGCGGCCGAAGCCGGCGCGAAGATCCTCGAGCGCGGCGGCAACGCGGTCGATGCCGCGGTGGCCATCGCCTACGCGCTGAACGTGGTCGAGCCGCAGTCGGCCGGCATCGGCGGCGGCGGCTTCATGCTGATCCACCTGGCGCAGCGCGACCGCACCTTCGTCATCGACACGCGCGAGAAGGCTCCGGCCGGCGCCACGCCCGACATGTTCGTCGGCGTGCCCAATTCCAGCCTGCAGGGCGTGGCCGTGGGCGTGCCCGGCATGGTGCGCGGCACCGCCGACGCGGTGCGCAAGTACGGCCGGCTCGACCTGGACGAGGTGCTGCGCCCGGCCATCAAGCTGGCCGACGAAGGCTTCGCGGCGACCCCGCGCTTCGTGTCCAGCCCGGGTTGCGCGAACCCGTCGACCAGCCGCGCGATGAACTCGCCCGTGTCGGCGGCGTACTTCTGCCCGGGCGGGCAGGCCATTGCCGCGGGCACGCTGGTGCAGAACAAGCCGCTGGCGCAGACCTTCAAGCTGATCGCGCGCCACGGCCCGGACTGCTTCTACAAGCTCATGCCGCAAAAGGGCTGCGACATCGCCAGGGGCATCGTCGAAGGCCAGCAGTTCAACCGGCCGCAGGCGCCGGGCGGCAAGGGCGGCTCGATGACCTATGCCGACCTGGAGAACTACCGCGCCGCCGAGCGCAAGCCGGTCGAAGGCAGCTACCGCGGCTGGCCGATCAAGGCGGCGATGCCGCCGTCCTCCGGCGGGCTGACCATCTTCCAGATGCTGAAGATGCTGGAGCGCTTCCCGCTCGGCGACGCCGCGCAGGGCTACGGCTTCGGCAGCGCCAAGACCGTCAACGTCATGGCCGACGCGATGCGGCTGGCCTTTGCCGACCGCTCGATCTGGATGGCCGACGCCGACTTCGTGCCGGTGCCGATGAAGGGCCTGCTCGACGACACCTACGTCGGGCTGCGCGGCGCGGCCATCGTACCGGGCTCGCGCATCGACCCGAACCCGGTGCCGGGCGACCCGCGGCCCTACCAGTTCGCCGGCATCGAGACCGGGCCGCGCCTGGCCGTGGCCGAGCCGGTCACCGGCCCGGGCGAGACGACCACGCACTTCGTCGTCGCCGACAAGTGGGGCAACATGGTGTCCTACACCAACACCATCGAGTCCGGCTACGGCATCGGCGTGTTCGCCGGCTACACGCGTGAGGACGGCAGCTTCAAGAACCACGGCTTCCTGCTGAACAACGAGCTCACCGACTTCAACACCACGCCCAGCACCAACCCCTACACCGGCGGGCCGGGCTACAACGACGTGCAGCCCGGCAAGCGCCCGCGCAGCAGCATGGTGCCGACGATGATCTTCACGCCCAGGGGCGAGCCCTTCATCGCCTACGGCTCGCCCGGCGGCGCGACGATCATCAACTCGGTGCTCAACGTCACGCTGAACCTGATCGACCACGGCATGACGCTGCAGCAGGCGGTGGATGCGCCGCGGGTGTCGATCACCGGCACCGGCAGCACCATCTCGCGCGACAACGGCATTGCGCCGGCGGCGCCGCTGCCGCAGGCCACGGTCGACGCGCTGAAGGCGCTGGGCTACACGGTGAACGCGCCCGGCGACATCGGCTCGGTGCAGATGGTGCTGGTCGACCCGAAGACCGGCAAGCAGTACGGCGCCGCCGACGCGCGCCGCGAGGGCACGGTGATCGGCCTGCCGCGCTAGCCCGCGCGGCGGCGCTGCCGCGCAGAATGCCGGGTGACGGCAGCGCCGAAAAGGGGGCAGCGATGGACCACGCGCTCTCGCATGTGGCCTGGGAAGCGAACCCGGTCGAGCCCGGCCACGACCGGGAACTGGAGGCCTACGCGCGCCAGCGCTTCGGCGTGCCGCACCCGACAGTGCGCTACTTCGTCGCTGCGCCGTGGGTGGCGCGGGCGGTCATCGACCTGCATGTCGAGTTCGGCCTGCTGCTCGAGCTCGACCAGCGCAGCGCCGACCTGATCAGCCTGGTCGTCAGCCAGGAGAACTCGTGCCGCTTCTGCTTCGCGGTGGTGCGCTCCACGCTCTGGCTGCACGGCATGGACATGGAGCGCATCCGCCGCGTCGAGCAGGACTTCGCCAGCGCCGAGCTGCCGCCGCGCACCAAGGCGGCGATCGAATACGCCCGCGCGCAGTCGCGCCTGGGCCCGGCC
>DAORHX010000031.1:0-16514 GCA_035438245.1 Rubrivivax sp. | reverse complement strand
TGGTGGCCGAGGGCAAGGAGACGCGCGAGTTCGACGGCCACACCTACGTGATGGAACGCAGCCTGGTGCCCGACGTGGCGCTGGGCAAGGCCTGGAAGGCGGATGAATCCGGCAACCTGATCTTCCGCCGCACCGCGCGCAACTTCAACCCGGCAGTGATCATGGCCGGCAAGGTCAGCGTGGTCGAGGTCGAGGAGATCGTGCCCACCGGCAGCCTGGACCCGGACGCCATCCACCTGCCCGGCATCTACGTGCACCGGCTGGTGCTCAACGCCAAGCCGGAAAAGCGCATCGAGAAGCGCACGACCAAGCAGAACCCCAAAGGAGCCTGACATGCCCTGGACCCACGATCAGATGGCCGCGCGCGCGGCCAAGGAATTGCAGGACGGCTACTACGTCAACCTGGGCATCGGCTTGCCGACGCTGGTCGCCAACTTCGTGTCGCCCGACATCGAGGTCTGGCTGCAGAGCGAAAACGGCATGCTCGGCATCGGCCCGTTCCCGGACGACAGCGAGGTCGACGCCGACCTGATCAACGCCGGCAAGCAGACCGTGACCACGCTGCCCGGCACCAGCATCTTCGGCAGCCACGACAGCTTCGGCATGATCCGCGGCGGCAAGATCAACATGGCCATCCTGGGCGCGATGCAGGTCACCGACAAGGGCGACCTGGCCAACTGGATGATCCCCGGCAAGATGGTCAAGGGCATGGGCGGCGCCATGGACCTGGTGGCCGGCGTGAAGAGCGTGATCGTGCTGATGGAGCACGTGGCAAAGAAGAAGGACGGGGGCTTCGACCTGAAGATCCTGCCCAAGTGCACGCTGCCGCTCACCGCGGTGGGCGTGATCGACCGCATCATCACTGACCTGGCCGTGCTGGACATCACGCCGCACGGCCTGAAGGTGGTGGAGATGGCGCCGGGCGTGACGCGCGAGGAACTGCAGTCCAAGACCGGCGTGCCGCTGCAGTAGGCCGCCGCGCGGCGGGCGTCGTGCAACCGTCACAAGACGCGTGCACAATGCCCGCGAGGGCCGTGCGTTCGGTCACGGCAGCCTCGGCAGGCCGCGGCCATGGGATTGCCGGGCTGCTGGCGCTGTGCGACGCTGCGGCCCACGACACGATCCTGCGGACCTCGGGCGGCAACACACCATGACCGAACTCGGCAACAGCCTCGAACGCATGAGCTTCATGCAGCTGCTGCTGCTGTTCGGCATCGTCACCGGCTACGTGGTGGCGGTCGGCGGGCTCTTCGGCACGGCGACGCGACTGCGCGCCGCGGCCGCGGCCCTGCTGCAGGCGGTGGCCTTCGCCGTGCTGACCGACCCGTGGGTGCACGGCGCGTTGCTGGTGGCCTTCGTCGTTGCCGGGCTCGGCGTGTTCGTCGCTTTCAGCTGGCTGCTGGCGCGGCTGCTCGGTCCGCGCACGTCGCAGCCGCAGCTGCAGGCCAGCGTCGACACGTCGACGCTGCCGTCCGTGCCGCCGTCGCAGCCGCTGCGTCAGGCCGAAGTGCCGCAGGCGCCGAAGCTGGCGCGCCGCGCCCGCGCCACGCGTTGATTTCTCGGGCGGCGCAAGCGCCGCCGGCAGCTGCAAAGACGGCACCAGACAGATCGTCGCAGCGGCGCGCTTCGGCCGCGCGCGGCGTCGGCTGGCGTTCAGGCGCGAACGAACAGCGTCACCAGCGGCTGGTCGCCGACCTGCCGGCTCCAGTGGCCATGCAGCTTGTCATCGAAGGTGGCGCCGGCGGGCAGGGTGTCGGCGGAATAGAAATGCTGGCCGGGCACGAAGGTGCGCGAGCTGCCGTCCTGCAGGCCGATCTCCATGCAGCCGGACAGGATGAACACCCACTGCGGCGCGGGCGTGCAGTGGAAGCTCGAGCGAAAGCCCACCGGGCTTTCGCGCAACTGGTAGCCGCCGCTGGCGAACAGCGCCGACAGGCGCGCCTGCGGCGTGCCTTCGTGCAGCGTGAGCGCCTCTTCGCGGAAGCGCGCACGGCCGTCGTCGGCGGTGTACAGCACGAGCTTGCGGAACTCAGGCATGGCGAGGGGTCTCCGGTGGCGGGATGCGCTCGACGATCTGCTGCGGGCTCAGTGCCACGTCGAACTCGAGCGCCGCTTCGTCCGCCTGGGGCGGCTCCAGCGTCGCCAGCTGGCTGTCCAGCAGCGACGGCGGCATGTAGTGGTCGGTGCGCGCGGCGATGCGCGCGGCCAGCAGCTCACGGCTGCCGTGCAGGTACACCAGCTTCAGCCCAGGTGCGCCGCGGCGCAGCACGTCGCGATAGCTGCGCTTCAGCGCCGAGCACGACAGCACCACGCCTTCGCCCGCCGCGTGGGCCTGCGCCAGGCGCGCGCTCAATGCCAGCAGCCAGCCCTGTCGGTCGGCATCGGTCAGCGGCTGGCCGGCGGCCATGCGGGCCACGTTCTGCGGTGGATGGAAGTCGTCGCCATCGAGATAGGTGACGCCGCGCGCCTGCGCCAGCAGCCGGCCGACCGTGCTCTTGCCGGCGGCGCTGACGCCCATCACGACGACGATCTCAATCGAGGCGCTTGCCGCTGCCGTCATCGAAGAGGTGTGCCTTGCTGCCGTCGATGACCAGCCCGACGCGCTCGTCCGGTTGCACCGCGGTGCGGCCGTGCAGCACGACGATCAGCTGCTCGGCACCAACCTCGAGCACCAGTTCGGTCTCGGCGCCGGTCGGCTCGACCACCACCACCTTGGCCGGGATGCCGCGGTCCGGCGTGCTCAGCGCGATGTCGCCCGGGCGCACGCCGTAGTGCACGGCCTGGCCGTCGCGGCCGTCGGCCAGCGCACCCAGCGGCCAGGCACCGCCCTGGGCGTCGACGACATTGCGGCCTTCGCTGCGCCGCAGCGTGCCCTTGAAGACGTTCATCGCCGGCGAGCCGATGAACTGCGCGACGAACAGGTTGCCGGGGCGGTCGAACAGCTCCAGCGGCGTGCCGATCTGCTCGACGATGCCGTCGTGCATGACGACGATGCGGTCGGCCATCGTCATCGCCTCGATCTGATCGTGCGTGACGTAGACGGTGGTCGTCTTCAGCCGCTGGTGCAGTTCCTTGATCTCGGCGCGCATCGCCACGCGCAGCTTGGCGTCCAGGTTGCTCAGCGGCTCGTCGAACAGGAACACCTTGGGGTCGCGAACGATGGCGCGGCCCATCGCCACGCGCTGACGCTGGCCGCCGGAGAGTTCGCGCGGAAAGCGGTCGAGCAGCGCGTCCAGGTTGAGGATGCGCGCCGCGTCGGCCACGCGCTTCGCGGTCTGCGCGCTGTCGGCCTTGCGCAGCTTCAGGCTGAAGGCCATGTTGTCGCGCACCGTCATGTGCGGGTACAGCGCGTAGCTCTGGAAGACCATCGCGATGTCGCGGTCCTTGCTTTCCAGGTCGTTGACGGTCTTGCCGTCGATCAGGATCTCGCCGCCCGAGATTTCCTCCAGCCCGGCGAGCATGCGCAGCAGCGTGCTCTTGCCGCAGCCCGAGGGCCCGACGAGCACGACGAACTCGCCGTCGGCGATGTCGAAGCCGATGCCGTGGATGACCTTGACCTTGCCGTAGGCCTTCTCGATGCCGCGGAAACTGACCGATGCCATGAATGGGTCCGGTTGTCAGCTCTTCACGGCGCCGGCCGTCAGGCCCGACACCATGTAGCGCTTGAAGGCGTAGTAGATCGCCGCCGGCGGCAGCGCGTAGATGAAGCCGGTGGCCATCAACAGCTCCCACGGCGAGTCGTCGGCGGCGAGGAAGTTGCCCAATGCCACCGCCAGCGTCAGGTGCTCTTCGTGCGACAGCAGCAGGAAGCCGTACAGGTATTCGTTCCACGCCAGCAGCAGCGCACAGGTGCCCACTGCCACCAGCGACGGCACCATCAGCGGCAGATACACCAGGCGGAACAACTGCAGCGGCGTGGCGCCGTCGATGCGTGCCGCCTCGTCCAACTCCCACGGCAGCTTGTCGGAAGCCTGCTTCAGCACCCAGATGCAGTACGGCGAGGCGATCGTCACCATCGCCAGCACCAGCGACCAGCGGTTGTTCAGCAGGCCATAGGTGGCCATCGTCTTGTACATCGGCACGGCCAGGAACGCGGCCGGGATGAAGTAGGTGAACAGCGCCATGTTCATCACCGTGCGCCCGCCCTTGACCTTGAGCCGGCTGATGGCGAAGGCCGCGGTGGTGGCGATGAACAGCGTCAGCAGCCCCACCGCCACCGCGATCCACAGCGAGTTCCACAACTGCAGCCAGAAGTGGTTCAGGTAGAAGTGCTGCTGGTTGAACACGTGGGCGAAGTTCTGCAGCGTCGGCTCCTTCGGCCACAGCCGGCCCGAGGTCGCCTGGTCGCGCGGCGAGATCGCGAACAGCAGCATGTGGTAGACGGGAATGACCGTCCACAGCAGCACCGGGATGCCGACCAGCAGCAGCTTGGCTTCGGTGGTGACGGCTTTCAGCTTCACCGGGCCCCCTTGGGCCTGCGGCCCGTCCCCCCGAGGGGGAGCGAGCACCTTCGGAACGGCCGTGCGGTGCTCATTTGCTCAGCCGCTTCATCATGAAGTAGACGATCGGCAGCACCAGCGGCAGGCTGACGACGATGGCTGCCATCGCCAGCTCGATCTGGTCCAGCCGCAGGTAGCGGATGCCCAGCGTGGCCAGCACGTGTGTCAGGTCGGCCGGGCCGCCGCCGGTGAGCAGGTAGACGCTGTTGAAGTCGCCCAGCGTCCAGATCGTCGACAGCAGCGTCGATGTCAGGTACAGCCCCTTCATCGACGGCCAGGTGATGTAGCGGAACTTCTGCCAGTTGCTGGCGCCGTCGACGCTGGCGGCTTCGTACTGCTCGGCCGGGATGGCCATGCGCCCGGCCAGCAGGATCAGCGTCCAGAAGGGCAGGCTCTTCCAGACGTGCATCAGCATCGACAGGCTCAACGCCAGCGTCGGTTCGTTCAGCCAGTTGGGGCCGTCCAGGCCGGTGAGGCGGAAGATGGTGCTGTTGATCACGCCCCATTCGGGGTTGAGCATGAAGCGCACCGACAGGATGGTCGGGATCGACGGCACCGCCCACGGCAGGATGAACAGCACCGCCAGGATCTTGATCCACCAGCGCGTGTGCAGGAAGAAGCCCGACAGGTACAGCGCGATCATCATCTTGATGTTGATCGCCACGACCAGGAAGATGACCGTGTTGAGCGCGGTGCGGAAGAAGATCGGGTCTTCGAAGAGCTTGGCGTAGCTGGCCGGGCTGCGCGCCAGCCACAGGCCGTAGCCGACCGGGAACAGCACCAGCACCAGGAACACCAGCAGGTAGGGCACGATGAACGCACGACCCCAGAAGCCCCACGTGCCCAGGGGCTTGCGGGGCTGCGGCGTGGCCAGCGTGGCGGTGTTCAAGCGACCCTCCCGGCCCGCCGGCGGCGGGCCCCGTGGCGTAACGTCAGTTCGTGACGACCTTGATGCGCGCGATCATCTCGTCCACCGCCTTGTCCACCGGCACCTTCTCGCTGAGGATGCGGTTCATCGCCTTGGCCCAGACGTTCTCGTTGTTCAGTACCGTGAACTTGTAGTTCTTGGTGAATTCGAAGGCCGAGGTGCCGGACATGAACTGGTTGTAGACCACCAGCCGGTGCGGGTCGTTCTTCCAGAACGCGCTCGCCTGGCCGGCCTTGGTCACCGGGAACCAGCGGCCCAGCGAACCTTCGACGTAGGGCGTCAGGTTGGCATCGTCGAGCATGAAGGCGACGAAGGTCTTGGCGCCGGCCTTGTTCTTCGCGTCCTTGAAGATCACGCCGGTCTTCACGGCGGCGCGGTAGACCATCTTCGTGCCGTCGGGCTTGTTCGGGAAGGCGCCGGTGGCGATCAGTTCGGTGTAGTTCTTCTTCGCCTGTGCGCGTTGCGCTTCGGTCAGCGTGGCGTTGTTGGAGTCATCCAAAAACTTGGCAACGATCGAGATCGTTGCGTTGTGCGTCAGGATGATGGTCTTGTTGCCGAACGCGGAATTGTTGTCCGGATCCTTCCAGGCGGTGGCCGAGGGCGGTGTGCAGCCCTTGCTGTAGACGTAGGTGTAGTCGGTCATCGCCTTGATCAGGCCGTCGCGCACCGCCGGGTCGTCGACCAGCACCTTGCCCGAGTCGCTGACCAGCTTGACGTTGTAGGCGTCCATGAAGGTCAGGAACGAGAAGAACGCGTCGCTCGAGTCGACGCCCATCGGAAAGCCGGTGGAGAAGGTGCGCTGGCCGGTCTTCTGGCGGTAGGCGGGCTGCACCTTCTCGCACCAGAACTCCCAGTAGCCCTTCCAGTCCTTCGGGATGTCGCCTTCCTTGAACCCGGCCTCGGCGAGCATGTCCTTCCAGTACTGGATGTGCATCGTCTGCTGCCGGATTGGGAAGGCGTAATAGGCGCGTGTCTTGGCGGCGTCGTTGTAGAGGAAGGTGGTCGACAGCGCGCGCGGCTCGAACTTGGCTTGCAGCGGTTCGATGATGCTGGTCAGGTCCTCGAGCTTGCCTTCGTGGGCCCACTTGGCGGTGACCTGGAAGTCGTAGACGTCCCCATACGCCACGTCGGGTGGATTGCCGGCGTCGAGCGCGGCCACCGACTTCGGGATGACTTCCTGCGGCGCGTACAGCGACAACTCGACCTTGTACTTCGGGTACTTGGCCTCGAACTTCTTGATCGCGGCGTACAGCGCGTCGTCCTCGGCCTTGTAGAAGCCCTTCTGCCACCAGACGACGAGCTTCTCCTGGGCGAAGGCGGGGCTGGCCGCAACCAGCGCACCGCCCATCACTGCTGCTGCGACGAGTTGCTTCAGCTTCATCGATCTGTCTCCGTGGTTTGGGGTCGCGTGACGGGCAACGATGCCTGTTCGCGGCGACTATAGGTGCCGCCGGAAAATGACAACACCGGATGTACCCTTGCGCAATGCGCTGGCTCAGCACCCGCGCCAGCGTGGCGCGCGCTTGCCGAGAAAGGCGTCGATGCCTTCGCGGCTGTCCTGCGACGCGCGCACACGCGCCGCCGCCTCGCCGCTGAGCTGCCAGGCCAGCTGGTCGGCCGCCTCGATCGCCTGGTTGAGCACGCCCAGGCTCTCGCGCACGGCGACCGGGCTGTTGGCGCAGATCGATGCGGCCAGGCGCAGCGCCTCGTCCACGGCGCGGCCGTCGTCGCACAGCCGGTTGACCAGTCCCAGGGCATGGGCGCGCTCGGCAGTGATCGGCTCGCCGGTCATCACCAGCTCGCGCGCCAGGTTCGGCGGCAACGCGCGCGCGGCACGGAACACGCCGCCATACAGCGCCAGCAGCCCGCGCTTGACCTCGGGCAGCGCGAAGCGCGCGCGGCGCGAGGCCACCACCAGGTCGCAGGCGAGCACCATCTCGAAGCCGCCGCCGAAGGCCAGGCCGTCGACGGCGGCGATCAGCGGCTTGCGGCGCGGCCGGCGGACCACGCCATAGGCGCCGCCGCGTTCGGTGTGGTTGCGGTCCGGGTCGGCCAGGTCGCTGCCGGCGCTGAAGGCGCGGCCATGGCCGGTGAGCACGCCGACCCAGAGTTCTGCGTCGTCTTCCAGACGGTTCATCGCGGCGTCCAGGCCGAGGGTCATCGCGTGGTCCATCGCGTTGAGCTTGGCGTCGCGGTCCAGGCGCACCAGCAGCACGCGGTCGTGGACTTCGGTGGTTACCGGCATGGTGCGCCCCTTCAGTAGCCGGGCGGCGGCCGGTAGCCGCCGATCAGCTTGGCCAGTTCGCCGGCGAGCCAGATCGTGCTCAGGTCGGCGAACTCGGGGCCCACGATCTGCGTGCCCACCGGGAGCCCTTGTGCCGTCAGTCCGACCGGCGCCACGGTCGACGGCAGGAACGGCGCCGTTGCCAACCCGGCCCAGAAGAGCTGCGCGAAGTACGGATGCTCGGCGCCGTTGATGCGCATCGTGCGCGCCGGCAGCGGCTCGCTCTGGTCGTGCGCGAACGCGGCGGTGGCGGTGATCGGCAATAGCAGTAAGTCGTGCCTGCCGAAGAATTCGTGCCAGGCCCAGCGCAGGTGTTCGCGCTGCTGCTGCGCGTCGAACACCTCCTTGAAGCTGGCGGTCGACGCGCGCAATGCCATCGCATGGTCGCTTGCGTCGGTGTCGCGC
Organism: Rubrivivax sp.; assembly: GCA_035438245.1. Classification (GTDB taxonomy): domain Bacteria; phylum Pseudomonadota; class Gammaproteobacteria; order Burkholderiales; family Burkholderiaceae_C; genus Rubrivivax. The sequence continues at coordinate 8,398 of DAORHX010000031.1, read as the reverse complement.
AGCCGTGCACGTGCCGCCACCAGCTCGGCGAAGTCGGTGCGCCGCGCCGCCATGTTGGCATGCAGCAGCACCTGGTAGACGCGGTGCGCGTGCAGCGGATCGAAGCCGGGCCGCGCGCGGAAGTCGACCTTCGCGCCGGCCCGGGCCAGCGCGCGCGCTGCCGCGTCGATGTGCTGCTTGACGCTGTCGTCCACCGGCGCGATGGCCGGCTCGTCCAGCCACACGGCCACGCGCAGCCCCTTCACGCTCTTCGGCGGCGTCGGCAGGCGGTAGTGCATGCCGCGCGCGTTCAGCTCGTCGGCACCGACCGTCAGCTTCAGCGCCAGCGCGAGGTCGTCGGCGCTGCGCGCCAGCGGGCCGATGACCGAGAGGTCGGCCTCGGCACCGGGTTGCGGCGCCAGCGTGTGGCCACGCTTGGGCACGATGCACCAGGTGGACTTGTGGCCGTAGACGCCGCAGTAGGCGGCAGGGTTGCGGATGCTGCCGCCGATGTCGCTGCCGTATTCCAGTGCGCTCAGTCCGGCCGCCACCATCGCCGCGCTGCCGCCGGACGACCCGCCCGGGCCGCGCGCCAGGTCCCACGGGTTGTTGCTGGTGCCGTAGACCGCGTTGTAGCTCTGGAAGTCGGCCAGGTTCAGCGGCACGTTGCTCTTGCCGAAGACCACCGCGCCCGCGGCCTTCAGCCGCTGTACCGCCACCGCGTCGGCGCCTGCCACATGGCCCTTGCGCGGCACGTTGCCCCAGGTGGTGGGCTGGCCCTCGAGGTCGAAGGATTCCTTCACCGTCATCGGCAGCCCGTGCAGCGGGCCCCACACCTCGCCCTTGGCCAGCGCGCGGTCGGCGGCGCGGGCGCGGTTCAGTGCGGCCTTGCGGTCGTCGACCACCAGCGCGTTCAGCGCGGGGTTGAAGCGGTCGACACGCTCCAGATAGGCCTTCAGCAGCTCGACGCTGCTGACCTGGCCGCGGCGCAGCGCGGCGGCCTGTGCGCTGGCCGAGCCGAAGGGAAAGGACTTGAGCTTCATCGTGTCACCTGCGGATCGAGCGGATAGATGGGGCGGCGCAGCCGCTCGAATCGGTGCTGGCCGTAGTCGGAGGTGCAGACACCCACGCCAGCGCATTCGACCACGGCCCGCGCCAGGTGGCCCATGCCGGCGCGCCAGTGGATGCGGCTCTTCAGCATGACGTAGCGCTTTTGCATCGGGTCGATGCCCACGCTCAGCAGCGTGTTGACGTCGAAGGGCTCGACGTGGCGCGAGAACAGCACGATCTCGACGCGGCCGGTGTCCAGCACCACCGCGTGGCCCATGTCCTGCTGCGTGCCGGCGGCCATCGGCCCCTTGGCGCGGTACCTGCCGTCGAAGATCGTCTTCACGCGGCCGGTCACGTGCAGCGGCTCGCTCGGCTCGGGGCACATCGGCATCTTCAGCCGGCCGCCGATGGCCAGCGTCGGCGTCGCGCCGATGCCGGCGTCGATGCACTGCTGCACCGCCTGCGGATCGAAGATGCCGAAGGCGGCGACGTTGTCCAGCTGCTGGCGCAGGATCTCGGCCAGCACGCGCGTCGTGTCCATCGGCCCGCCCGAGGCGGCGTTGTCGTAGTGGTCGAGCAGGAACACCGGGCCTTCGGTCATGGCCTTGGCGCGGGCCACCGCCTGTTGCAGCGGCTCGAGCTGGTAGACGAAGGCCTCGCGCTGCGCCCATGCGGCGTGCAGCAGCTCGTCGCGCCAGCGTTCGGCCAGCGCCATGTCGCCGTCGGTGGTGACGACCACGCTCAGGCCGGCGTTGCGGATGTCCGCATGCGGGAAGCCGACGAACAGGCTGGCGCACAGCGCGCCTTCGGCCTCCATCGCCTGGCAGCGCGCCTGCAGCGAGCGATTGGGCTCGTCGGCGGTGCCCTGGCGCATCACGTGCGGCAGCATCGGCAGGCGGCCCCAGGCGGTGGTCGGCCGGGCCTGGCCACGGATCATGCGCAGCAAGGCATCGCCGGCACGCCGGCCGGTTCGATACATGTCGACATGCGGGTAGGTCTGGTAGCCGGCGACCACGTTCGCATGCTCGACCATCTCCGCGTAGACGTTGGCATGCATGTCGTAGCTGACGGCAATCGGCGTCTTCGCGTCGATGGCGCGGATGCGCGCGAGCAGCGTGCCTTCGCCGTCTTCGTGGCTGCGGGTGACCATCGCGCCGTGCAGGTCGAGCAGGATGCCGTCCCAGCCGCCGCGCTTGACCGCGCCCAGGATCGCGGCGCTCATCGCTTCGTACGCGTCGTCCTCGACCGGCCCGCTGGGCCAGGCGTCGGCGGCGATGGCCAGCTCGAACTCGGCGCCTGTTGCTTCGGCGATGTCGATGTAGGCGCCGGTGACCGTGCCGGTGCCGCGGTAGGCGGCGATGGCCGCGCTGCCGCTATCGGGCGCCTGGCCGCCGGCGCGCGAGAACCGCGCCAGGTCGGTGAGCACCGGCGAGAAGGTGTTGGTCTCGTGCTTCATCATCGCCAGCAGCAGTCGCATCGTGGCTCCTCAGGAAGCGGCTCAGGCGGCGGCCTTGGCGAAGTCGAAGTGCCGTCCGGGGGCGGCCTCGAACAAGGCCTTCGTGTAGGCATGCTGCGGTGCGCCGAAGATGCGCTGCGCAGGCCCGTATTCGACGATCTCGCCCTTGGACATCACGGCCACGTCGTCGCACACCTGCGCCGCGACGCGCAGGTCGTGGGTGATGAACAGCATCGCCAGGTTCAGCTTGTCGCGGATGTCGCCCAGCAGCCGCAGCACCTGCGCCTGCACCGACACGTCCAGCGCCGAGACGGCCTCGTCGGCGATCAGCAGCTGCGGCTCCATCGCCAGCGCGCGCGCGATGCAGATGCGCTGGCGCTGGCCGCCGGAGAACTGGTGCGGATAGCGGTCCAGCGCCTGCGGGTCCAGGCGCACCAGCTCCATCAGCTTGCGCGCGCGCGCCAGCGCCTCGCCTTCGGAGGCGCCGTAGTTCATCGGCCCTTCGACGATCGACTGGCCGACCGTGCGCCGCGGGTTGAGCGAGCGGTACGGATCCTGGAAGATGATCTGGATCTTGCGGCGCAGCTCGCGCAGCCGGCCGGCCGGCATGGTGGCGATGTCGGTGCCCGACAGCAGGATGCGGCCCTCGCTGGGGTCGATCAGCCGTGCGATGCAGCGCGCGACGGTGGACTTGCCCGAACCGGATTCGCCGACGATGCCCAGCGTCTCGCCGCGGCGGATCTCGAAGCCCACGTCGCGCACGGCCGCCACCTGGCGTGCGCCGAACAGGCCGCGCTGGCCGTAGGTCTTGACCAGCTTGTCGGCGCGCAGCACCACCGGCTGGTCGGTGGGGGCAGGGCGCGTGCGCTCGGGCGGCTCGTGGCTGGGCACCGAGGCGATGAGCATGCGCGTGTAGTCGTGCTGCGGCCGCTTCAGCAGCTGTTCGGTGGGCCCCATCTCGACCATCACGCCGTGCTTGAGCACGGCCACGCGGTCGGCGATCTCGGCGACGACGCCGAAGTCGTGGGTGATGAACAGCACGCCGGTGCCGCGCTGCGTCTGCAGCTCCTTGATCAGCTTCAGGATCTGCGCCTGCGTGGTCACGTCCAGCGCGGTGGTCGGCTCGTCGGCGATGAGCAGCGCCGGCTCCAGGATCAGCGCCATCGCGATCATGATGCGCTGGCGCTGGCCGCCCGACAGCTGGTGCGGATAGCTGCGGTACATGCGCTGCGGGTCGGGCAGGTGCACCTGCTCGATCATCGCCAGGATGCGCTTGCGGCGCTCGGCGGGCCCGAGCCGGGTGTGTTCGGCCAGCACCTCGTCGATCTGGTCGCCGCAGCGCATCACCGGGTTCAGCGCGGTCATCGGCTCCTGGAAGATCATGCCCATGCGCGTGCAGCGCAGCTCGCGCAGCCGGGCTTCCGGCACGTCGACCAGGTCCTCGCCCTGCAATGCGATGCGGCTGCCGGCGCGCACCGGCAGGCTCCTGGGCAACAGGCCCATCGCCGAGAAGGCGATCACCGATTTGCCGGAGCCCGATTCGCCGACCAGGCAGACGATCTCGCCCGGTGCCACCGACAGCGACACGTCGATCACCGCGTCGGCCCGGTCGCCGCCCTTGGGCAGGCCGATGCTCAGGTTCTTCAGCTCGAGGACGGGACCGGTCATGTTTTTCAGCGAGCAATGGCTCCGATCAGCATCGTGCGTCGCGCGGACCCTTCGAGCGGCAGCCGCGGAGCCGGCTTTGCCGGGCTGCTGGCTGCGCCCCCTTGAGGGGGAGCGCCGTAGGCGCTTCGGGGGTGGGCCACATCACACCCGCTTGGCCATGCGCGGATCGAGCGTGTCGCGCAGCCCGTCGCCGAGCATGTTGACCGCCAGCACCGTCAGCGTCAGGAAGGCCGCCGGGTAGAGGATGTTGTGCGGCAGGATCTGGAACACGCTGCGCCCCTCGGCCATGATGTTGCCCCAGGTGGGGATCTCCGGCGGGATGCCCACGCCCAGGAAGGACAGCGCCGCTTCCAGCAGGATGGCCGAGCCGGCGATGAAGGTGGCCTGCACGATCAGCGGCGCGATGGTGTTGGGCAGCACGTGGCGCCACAGCACCTTCAGCGTCGGCGTGCCCACCGAGATCGCCGCCTCGACGTAGGGCTCCTCGCGGATCGACAGCACGATGGCGCGCACCAGCCGCACCACGCGCGGAATCTCGGGGATGGTGACGGCGACGATCACCGTCATCAGGCTGGCGCCGGACAGCGACACCAGCGCGATGGCCACCAGGATCGCCGGCACCGCCATCAGCCCGTCCATGACGCGCATGACCACGCCGTCGAGCGTGCGGAAGTAACCGGCCGCCAGCCCGATCGCCAGGCCGATGGCCACCGACAGCACCGCCACCGCCAGGCCCACCGTCAGTGACACACGCGCGCCCCAGACGACGCGCGTGTAGATGTCGCGCCCCAGACTGTCGGTGCCCATGCGCGCCACCTGCGTGATCTTGTTGCCGTCGTCGTCGCGCGTCGTGGTCTCGAAGCCGGGCAGCTTGTTGCGGTTGCTCGGGTTGATGTCCGCCGGGTTCATGCTCGACAGCCAGGGCGCGGCCAGGCCCATCAGCGCGATCAGCACCAGCATCGCGCCGCCGATCAGCACGCTGGGGTTGCGCAGCAGCCGCTTGACGGCGCCGGGCTTGGCCGCCTTGAGGTCGGGCGCTTCGATGGCCGGTGCGGTCGCGCTGGACATGGCTCAGTACCGGATGCGCGGATCGAGCAGCGTGTAGAGCACGTCGATCACCAGGTTGATCAGCACGTAGGCCAGCGAGAACAGCAGGATCACCGCCTGCACCGTGGGGTAGTCGCGCGCCAGCACCGCATCCACCGTCAGCCGGCCGAGGCCGGGGATGTTGAACACGCTCTCGGTGACGACCACGCCGCCGAGCAGCGTGGCGATGCTGATGCCGATGACCGTGACGATCGGCACCGCCGCATTGCGCAGCGCGTGGAACACCAGCACCTTCAGGTTGGGCAACCCCTTGGCGCGCGCCGTGCGCACGTAGTCCTCGTTCAATACCTCGAGCACGCTGGTGCGTGTCATGCGCGCCAGCAGCGCGATGAAGACGATGGCCAGCGTCATCGCCGGCAGCAGCAGCCGGTGCAGGAAGCCCCAGAAGCCGTCGGCCAGCCGCTGGTAGCCCTGTACCGGGAACCAGCCGAGCTTGAGAGAGAAGACGTAGATCAGCACGTAGCCGATGACGAACACCGGCACCGAGAAGCCGGCAACCGACAGGCCCATCACGCCGCGATCCAGCCACGAGCCCTGGCGGTAGGCGGCGACCGTGCCCAGCGGTACGGCGACCAGCGTGGCCAGGATGATGGTCAGCAGCGACAGCGCCAGCGTCGGCTCCAGCCGGTCGGCGATCAGCGTGGCGACGCTCTTCTTGTAGAAGAAGGACTCGCCGAAGTCGCCCTGCAGCGCGTGGCCGGCCCAGATGAAGAACTGCGTGACCATCGAACCCGACAGGCCGAGCTTCTCGCGGATCTCGGCGATCTGCGCGCCGGTGGCGGCGTCGCCGGCGATGACGGCCGCCGGGTCCCCCGGCGTCAGCCGCAGCATCAGGAAGATCAGCACGGCCACGATCAGCACCACCGGGATGGTGGCCAGCACGCGTCGGCCCAGGTAAGCCCACATCGCCCGCGCCTACGTCGATCGTGCAGCGGCGGCGCGGCGGCAGCCCGTGGCCGCCGTGCCGCGACGCATGGCTACTTCTTCTCGACGTTCCAGAAGATCACCACCGGCGCCGTGACCATGCCGTCGATGTTCTTGCGCATGGCGATCGGCTTGTACCACTGGCCCAGGTGCACGTGGGTCGGCACTTCCAGGTAGCGCAGCTGCACCTGCTCGGCGATGGCCTTCTGCTTGGCCGGGTCGGTCTCGCGCGCGAAGGCGTCGCGCAGCTGTTCCATCTTCTCGTCGCAGGGCCAGCCGAACAGCGCCTTGTCGCAGCTGGAGTTGAGGAAGGCCGTGCCCACCGGATTCAACACGTCGGCCGAGACCCAGGAGGTGATCATGGCGTTCCAGCCGCCGGCGCTCGGCGGGTCCTTCTTGGCGCGGCGCGCGACCACGCTTTGCCAGTCCATCGACTGCATGTCGACCTTGAAGCCGCCGCGCTCGAGCAGCGACTTGGCCACCGGCGCCAGGTTGGTCAGCACCTCCAGGTCGGTGGAGTGCATCAGCAGCACCGGCGTGCCGTCGTACTTGGCTTCGGCCAGCAGTTCACGCGACTTCTTGAAGTTGGATTCGAGCAGCCCGTCCGTGCCCTTGTCGGTGGCCAGCGGCGTGCCGCAGATGAACAACGCCTTGCACAGCTTGTAGTACTTCGGGTCGCCGTGCACCGCCTTCAGGAAGTCTTCCTGATTCAGTGCGTAGAACACCGCCTGACGCACCTTCGGGTTGTCGAAGGGCTTGTGCAGCGCATTGAAGCGCATCACGTACTGGTTGCCCAGCGGGTTCTGGTCGAACAGCTTGATGTTCGGGTCCTTGGCGACCACCGGCAGCAGGTCGCTCTTCGTGTCCTCGACCATGTCGACCTCGCCGGCGATCAGCGCGTTGGCGGCGGTCTGCGGGTCGGGGATGGTGCGCCATTCGACGCGCTCGACCTTCGCCACCTTGCCGCCGGCCATGCCCGACGGCGGTTCGGCGCGCGGCTTGTACTTGGCGAACCGGGTGTACACCACCTTCTCGCCGGGCTTCCATTCGTCGGTCTTCAGCACGAACGGGCCGGAGCCGATGTACTCCTTGATCTGCTCGGTCGGCGAGGTGTCGGCGACGCGCTTGGGCATGATGAAGGGCACGTTCGACGACGGCTTGCCCAGGGCCAGCAGCATCAGCCCGGTCGGCGAGCTCAAGGTCGCGGTGAAGGTCTTGGCGTCGACGACCTTCCATTCCTTGACGAAGGAGTTCATCTTCTGGCCCAGCGAGTCGCGTGCCGCCCAGCGCTTGATCGACGCCACCGCATCCTCGGACGTCACCGGCTTGTCGTCGTGGAACAGCAGCCCGTCGCGCAGCGTGAAGCTCCAGTTCAGGTTGTCGGCGCTGACGCTGTACTTGTCGATCATCTGCGGCTTGATGTCGCCCTTGGCGTCCATCGCGAACAGCGTGTCGTAGATCATGTAGCCGTGGTTGCGCGTGATGTACGCGGTGGTCCAGATCGGGTCGACGATCTTCAGGTCGGAGTGCGGCACGACCTTCAGCGTGTTCTGCTGCGCCTGGGCAGGCAGTCCCAGCAGCAGGGCGCTGACAGCCACAGTCGTCAGTACGCGGGCCTTCGCGAAGGACAGGACGGTCATGGGGCGTTCCTCGAGTGTCGGGTGGGTCGGCGGACCAGCACGATCGGTGCCGATCCTGGTGCGCGGCGCACACTGAGCATGCATCAGTTTGAGCAGCGAGGCGGCGTGCTGCTCATGGGGCTTTCCCCAACTTGCGGCGCAGCGTGGCGTGCAGCAAGGCTGTGGGTATAGTCGGGCGCGATTGCGCTGGCGGACAGGAGTCGGGTCGATGGAAGCTGCGGCACCCGTGGTGCTGGTCGGTGGCGGCCATGCCGCCGCGGCCTTCGTCAACAGCGTGCGCCGCGCCGGCTACGGCGGCCGCCTGGTGCTGGTCGGCGACGAGCCGGTGCTGCCCTATCACCGGCCGCCGCTGTCGAAGAAGTACCTGTCCGAGTCGCTGCCGGTCGAGCAGATCCAGATCCGTGCCGCCGCCTGGTACGACGAGCAGCAGGTCGAGTTGCGGCTGGGCGCGCGTGTGGCGGCCATCGACCGCGCCACGCGCCGCATCACGCTGGCCGACGGTGGCGCACTCGCATACGGCCGGCTCGTGCTGGTGACGGGTGCGCGGCCGCGCCGGCTGGCGGCCGACATCGGC
>DAORHX010000030.1:0-17157 GCA_035438245.1 Rubrivivax sp. | reverse complement strand
GTGACGAACAGCCCGACGATGCCGCCGATGATCGCGAACGGCACGTTGGCGATGATCAGCGTGGCGTGGCGCACCGAGTTGAACGCGGTGTACAGCAGGATGAAGATCAGCCCGATGGTGAGCGGCACGATGATGCCCAGGCGCTCCATCGCGCGCTGCTGATTCTCGAACGCGCCGCCCCATTCCACCCAGTAGCCGGTGGGCATCTTGACCTTGGCCTGGATCGCGGCGTTGGCGTCCTTGACGAAGCTGTCCACGTCGCGGCCCTGCACGTCCATCTGCAGCACCGCGTAGCGCTGCAAGGCTTCGCGCCGCACGAAGGTGTAGCCCTCGGCGAGCTCGATCTTTGCCACCTGGGCGAAGGGCACGATGACCCCTTCGGACGTGCGGACCGGAATCGCTGCGATGGCCGACGGGCTGTTGCGGAACTCCTCGGGCAACCGCACCGCGATTTCGAAGCGGCGCGTGCCTTCGATCAAGGTCGAGACCGCCTCGCCGCCGATGCCGGCCTGCACGAGGGCCAGGATGTCGTCGGCGTTCAGCCCATAACGCGCGGCCGACTGTCGGTCCACCTTGATGACCATCTGCGGCTTGCCCTTGTTGGCCTCGGCCGACAGGTCGGCAACGCCCGGCACACCTCCGACCACGCCCTTGAGCGCTGCCGACAGTTCCTCGAGCTTGTCCAGATCCTCGCCGTAGACCTTCAGCGCCAGCGTCGCACGCACGCCGGAGATCAGCTCCTCCACGCGCATCTGGATCGGCTGGGTGGCGCCGAACACCGCGGTCTGCACCTCGCCTTCCAGGAACTCCTGCATCTCGCGGCCCAGCGCGGCGTACGACTGTTGGGTCGGCCACTCGTCCCTGGGCTTCATGTCGAGCAGGACTTCCATGTAGTTGACGTCGGCCGTCTCGCCCTTCTCGGCGCGGCCGATGGTGGCGAGCACCGAGTTCACCTGCGGGTACTTCCTGCGCAGGGCAGCATCCATGACGTTGGCGACGCGGATCGACTCGTCCAGCGAGGTCGAGGGGATGCCGACGACGCGGAACATGATCGTGTCCTCCTGCAGAGTCGGCATGAACTCCTTGCCGAGCAGCGGGAAGAGCGCGAGCGCACCGACCAGCAGCGCGACCGCGGCACCGATGACGGTCTTCTTGTGATCGAGCGCCCAGCCCAGCAACGGCAGATAGGCCTTCTTCGCGCCGCGCACGAGCCAGGTGTCCTTCTCCTCCTTGGGCTTGAGGATCAGCGCGGCCAGCACCGGCACCAGCGTCAGCGACAGCAGCAGCGAGCCGGCCATCGCGAAGGTGATGGTCAGCGCCATCGGCTTGAACAACTTGCCTTCCAGCCCCGTCAGCGAGAACAGCGGCAGGAACACGACGATGATGATCATGATCGCGAAGGCGATCGGGTTCGCCACCTCGCGCGCCGCCTCCAGCACCACATGGGTCCGGTTGATCGGCCGGCCCGACTCGCGCGCGTGCGAGAGCAGGCGAAAGGCGTTCTCCACCATCACCACCGCGCCGTCGACCATCATGCCGATGCCGATCGCCAGTCCGGCCAGCGACATCAGGTTGGCCGACATGCCGAAGCGCTGCATGCAGATGAATGCGAACAGCATGGCCAGCGGCAGCGTGACGATGACGACGATCGCCGAACGAAACTCGCCGAGGAAGAGGAACAGGATCACCGCGACCAGGATCGAGCCTTCGATGAGGGCGTTGGTCGAGGTGGCCAGCGCCTTGTCGACGATCTCGGTGCGGTCGTACACCGCCTTCAGCTCGATGCCCTTGGGCAGTGCGGCCTGCGCGATGGCCAGCTTGTCCTTGACCGCCTTCACCACCGTCGCGGCGTTTTCGTTGATGCGCGCAAGAGCGATGCCGAGCACCGTCTCCTGCCCGTTGCGCGTGACGGCGCCGAAGCGCACGGCCGGCGCCTCCTTCACGTCGGCCACGTCGCGCACATAGACCGGCGAGCCGTTGCGCTCGGCCACGACGATGGTGCCGATGTCCGCCGCGTTGGTCACCAGTCCCAGGCCGCGCACCAGGTACTGCTCGACGCCGATGTTGAGGAACTGCCCGCCGACCTGCTTGTTGTTGGCCGCCAGCCGCTCCATCACCTCCTTGAACGACAGCCCGTACTTCACCAGGCGCCGCGGGTCGATTTGCACCTGGTACTGCTTCTCGAGACCGCCCCAGGTCGTCACGTCGTCCACGCCGGGTGCGGTGCGCAGGATGAGCCGCACCGTCCAGTCCTGCAGCGTGCGCAGGTCCATTGCGCTGAGCTTCTTGTCCGCGTCCTCGATCGTGTACCAGAACACCTGCCCGAGGCCCGAGCTGTTCGGCCCGAGTTCGGGTTCGCCGTAGCCTTCGGGCAGGCGGCCCTTCACCTCCTGCAGCTTCTCGCCCACCAGGCGGCGAGCGAAGTAGATGTCGACGTTGTCCTTGAAGTACACGCCGACGTAGGACAGGCCGAACAGCGAGACCGAGCGCACGACTTCGACGTCGGCCAGCCCGGCCATCGCGCTTTCGATCGGCACGGTCAGCAGCTTCTCGATGTCCTCGGCCGCGACGCCGGGGGACTCGGTGTAGATGTTGACCTGGGCCGGTGTCACGTCCGGGAAGGCATCCACCGGCACCTGCCGGTAGGCCATGACCCCGAGGCCGATGAGCACGGCGAAGGCCACCAGCACCAGCACCTTGTAGCGCAGGCTGGCATCAACGATTGCATTGAGCATGGTCCGTCGTCCTTCTCAATGCCCGTGGCCGAGCTGGGACTTCAGCTTGCGCGCCTTGAGCGCATAAGCCCCCGCGGTGACCACCTGGTCGCCGGCCTTGATGCCGGACTTGAGCAGCGTGCGGCCGCCGACCCGTTCACCCGGCTCCACCTGGCGCGCTTCGTACGCGCCCTGTTCGTAGACGAAGACGGTGGGCTGGCCTTCCAGCAGCACGATGGCCGCGTCCGGCAGCGCAATGACCTCGCGCTTGTCGCCTCCCGCTTCGATGGTGGCGGTGGCGAACATCTCGGGTTTCAGGCGGCCGTCGGCATTGGCGACTTCGATCCGGGCCGCGATCGTGCGCGTGTCCTTGTCGAGCATCGCGCCGATGTGGCTGACGCGCCCGCCGAAGGTTTCGCCGGGATAGGCCGGCACCGTCACCTTGGCGTTGGCGCCGATGCGTACCTTGGCCAGCGCGACTTCCGGCAGATCGGCCTGGATCCAGACCCGGCTCAGATCGGCGACCGTGAACATCGGCTCGCTCGGGCTGCCCAGCTCACCCAGCGTCACCTTCTTTTCGATGACGGTGCCGGCAAAGGGCGCGGTGACCGCGAAGCCGGCGACGCCGCTGCCGCTGGCCGCTTGCGCGCCACCGAGCAGGCGCAGGCGATCAGCGGCGTTGCGCACGGCCGCGGCGGCCTTGTGGCGGTCTGCCTGGGCGCGCAGGAAGTCCTTGCGCGGGATGATCTCCTCGGCGTTCAGCGACTCAGCACGCTTGAAGTCGGCCTCGGCGATGCGCAGTTCGGCCTGGGCCTGCGTCCAGGCGGCGTGGGCCTCGGCGACATCGACGCTGTCGAGCGTGGCCAGTGTCTGTCCGGCGCGCACACGGTCACCCAGCTTCGCGGGTGCCGAGGTGATGCGCCCTTCGATGCGGGGCGCAACGCGGGCGAGGCGGTCCTGGTCGGGCCGGATGGTCGCGGTCACCTGGATCGTCTCGCCGAAGGCCTCGGACTTGATCGCCTCCACCTTGACACCGGCGCGCTCGGCTTCCTCGGCGGTGAGCGTCAGTGCCTCTGCACCTTCGGCGTGCCCCTCCTCACCCTTCTTCTCGCCGGCGTGTTCGGCGTGCTTGTCGCCTTCGGCGGCATGTTCGTCCTTGGCTCCGCCTTTGCCGCAGGCGGCAAGCGAGAGGGCGACGGCCAGCGCCAGGGCAGCATGGGTGGCCAATGCGGCCAGGCGCTTCGGACGCCCCGCGTCGTCGTGCAGCGTGATCATCGGGCGGTTCCTTCCTGCGACCAGCCGGCCGCGTATTCGAGTTCGATTCGGGTGGTGTGGAATTCGGCCAGCGCGTCGTCCAGATCGCGCTCGGCGTCGAGCGCCTGGCGGTTGACCAGCAGTTGGTCGAGCAGGCCGATCTGGCCGGCCTGCCGTGACTTCGCGGCGAGCTGCTGGTTGTCGGCCGAGGCTGCGACCATCGCGCGCTGCAGGCGGGCCACACGCTCGCGCTGGCTGTCCAGCCGGCTCCAGAGGCGCCGCACCTGGGCCTGGCCGTCACGTGTCGCACTTGCACGTTCGATCTCGGCCTGCGTCGCCTCGCTCAGGGCCTGGCCGATGGCTGCGTCGTTGCGCTTGAAGAGCGGCAGCGGCACCGAGATCGACAGCGTGGTCACCCGCTCACGACCGTCGTTCGGGCCTTCGCGGCCGACATTGAGACCGACCGTGACATCCGGGTAGCGGCTGGCCCGTTCGACGCCGACCCGCGCGCGGGCAGCGTCCTCGCGCGCCGCGAGCGCGCGCTGTTTTGGCAACGACTGTGCGGAGGCCAGCAACTGATCGAGGCTGTACGGCAGTGGTGCCCCGGTCGGTACGCCGAGGTCGCCGATCACCTCAGGGACCGCCGAAGGCGGCAACTGCAGGGCCGTGGCCAGCTCGCCCTTCGCATCGAGCAAATGCTCCTGCGCGACAGCCAATGCGTTGCGCGCGCGCTCGACCTCGATCAACGCGACATTGGCGTCCAGGCGCGTGTCCTCGCCCGCGCTGCGGCGCTTGGCGACGGCCTGAGCGGTGCCATCGAACAACTCGACGGAGCGCTGCTCAAGTCGCACCCGCCGCTGCGCGGCGAGCACGGCGTGGAATCGCTGCGTCGCATCGGCGCGCGCCTGACGCTTTGCATCCTCGATCTCGGCGCGCAGCGCATCCAGGGACGCGGACGCTGCCTCGCGCCGGCGTGCCTGCTGCCCACCGGTCTCTATCGGCTGGGCGATGCCCATGCCCCACTCGCGGGCGCTGCCATCGGGGGCGCTGGCCCGTCGGCGCGTTCGCTCGACGCTGAGTTCCGGGTTGTTGAAGAGGAGCGAGCCTGCCTCACGGCGGCTGCCTTCCGCAGCCGCCAGCTGGGCCTCGCGGGCGCGCACGGCAGGGCTGCCGGTTTCGGCCAGCCGCAGAGCCTCGGCCAGGGTCAGCGGGCCGGTGCCCGCGGCGGTTTGCGCACCCGCGGGTACGGTCGAGGCCGCCAGCACAAAGGCCAGCGCCAGCAATGGAAATCGCATCGAATCATCCTTCTGGTCTCACGACAGAAGCGATTCAGGGCGATGTGGGAAGGTCGTCGGTCAGTCCGCGAGCGAGACCACCACCACGCCGCCGCCGAGTCGCGCGGCAGGAGTGCCGTCGGCTCGATCGGGGCGTTGGGGGCCGGCTGGAATGTGGGAGTCGTAGCGCGGTTCTCGATAGCTCAAGGCGGCGCCATGAGGCATCGGCCCGGCTGCAGGCGTCATCGCAGGCATGAACGCCGAACAGCCCAGATGGCAGGCTTCGCAGTCAGCGTGATAGCCACCCGGCATGTTGGGGTCATCGGAGGCCGACACGACTTCGCCGCCGGCGACGTGCTTGTGCTCATGATGGCCAAAGTGTTTCTCGGCCGTGACACTCGCTTCGTGGGCGCAGTACGGCGCAGCCGAACCCCAGACCAGCTGGAAGGGCACGACAAACAGCAGAAATGCGAACACCAAGCGGCGCATGGAATGATTCTAGCCTGGCAAGGCGAGCCGGGCTTCGCGCGACTCGCCGGAGACTGCGGACGCATCGTCTTCCTGATCGAGCAAGCCCGACCCGGCTAGGCGGCAGGCGATCGTTGGCCTCAATGCCGTCGCCGCTCAACCAGCAAACGAACGAGGATGCCGGTCGCCGACGAGAGTTGACATAATTTACCTCGTCACGCATTGAGATTTGCACCCAAAGTGTGGCAAATCACGGCGACAAGACCTGGGATTTAAACCCAAGGCGCCAGGGATCTAGCCCTTGGCGGCCGCCGCCAGCGCGCCGCGCGACTTCGAACGCTCCAGCGGCTTGCGCTCAGGCACCCGGGTCGTCTTGCGTTCGGCTGCATAGCGCCAGCCCGGCAAGGCCTTCGCGACCTCGGGCACCTGCGCCGGCGCCAACTCCAGCAACATCGTGCCAGCTAGCGACTTCACCACCGTCGCGCCATAGGAGCGCGCTGCCTTCTCAGCGGCCGCCAGGACCTTGCTGTCTTGGGCGTTGCTGTTGTGGAAGACGTAGCGTGCTATGCATCATGAGTATCGGCTGATCTCGGCTCTGTCGCTTGCATCGATCTTCCGAGCGCTCTATGATGTACATAACGTACACAACGCGGACGCCCACCATGGCCAAACTGCAGCAGCCCGCAACGGCGGTCGGATTCATTCCCGCCGAAGAGCGCTCGCCCGATGTCGTCCAGACCACGATCCGCCTGGGCGGCATGATCGTCGAAGTCGACGAGATCGGCGTCGGCTACGCGCGCACCGAGATCCCGAGCCTGATCCGCGCGTCTGCGCGCACCGGCCGCGCCTTCCACATCCGCAACGCCAAGAATCCCGAGGCCGCCTCCGCGCTGCTGGTCAGCCCCGGGGCGCTGGAGCAACTGGTCTTCGCTCCCGTGCGTCGGCGCAAGCTCTCCGAGGTGCTGGACCTGCTGCCCTTCAAACACACGGGGGCCGAGCGCGTGCGCGCCGGCATTGCCGACAACCAGCTGCGGACGCTTCGAGTACCGACGGGCGAGGCTGAAGGCTGACACCTTGTGGCAGCCTTGAACTTCCTGCTGCCCGCGCAGACGCTGCTGGACCTGTGCGACCAGCAGCCCAACGCCGCGCGCGCTTGGGCTACCGGCGTCGACACGGCTGCCCTGCGCGTGAGCGTCATCTCCGTCGCCGAGGCGCGCTCGGCCATCGACGGCGTGCCGTCGGGCCAGGTGCGCGCCCGGCTCGACGCCAATCTGTCCGCGCTGCTGTCGCAGATCGAGGCCGATTCCGAAGAGCCACTGGTATTCGACGACCAACACGCCACCGTGTGGCGCGCGCTGCTGGGCGACCCGAACCTGCAGGGGCTCGGAGCCACCGACCGGCAGGTCTACGCCACCGCGATGCACGAGGGTCTCACCGTCGTCGAGGAAGCCCACGCCCACACGGCCGCTCTGCAGGCCCTGGGCGTGAGCATCCACGTGCTCTGACGCCACGGCCATGGCCAGCGAGAACCAGGTCCGGCCGCTGCGCGTTCCCGCGCCCTCGTTTGATGTCGCGAGTGCCCACCGCCCCCTGAAAATACTCTCGCTGACAGGCGGGGGCTACCGCGGCCTGTTCACGGCCCAGGTGCTGGTCGAGTTGTGCGACCGGGCCCGGCGGCCGGGCCGCCTGGACGACAGCTTCGATGTCTTCGGCGGCACCTCCATCGGCGGCCTGATGGCCTGCGCGCTGGCCGTGGGCGTGCCGCCGCGCCGGGTGTTGGACGCGATCGACGCGCATGGCCCGCTGGTCTTCGTCAAGAAGCGGCAGCGCACCCTGCGCCGCGTCTTCTTCGGCACGCTCTACGACTCGGACAACCTGGCCAAGGCCATCGACGAGTGCCTTGGTCGCGCGGGGCGCACCAAGCTCAAGAACATCGACGCCGGCGTCGTGATCCCCGCGGTCGACTGGGCCAAGGGCACGGTCCAGCTGTTCCTGAGCGGTGCGTTCGGCAAGGCGCACGCGTCCGAGGCCACGCTGCGCGATGTGTGCCTGGCCACGTCGGCGGCGCCGACGTACTTCAAACCGCACGTCATCGATGGGGCTGCCATGCTCGACGGCGGACTGGCGGCCAACAACCCGGACACGCTGATCCTGCTGGAGGTCGCCAAGCGCTGGCCCGAGCGTTTTGCGCGCACGCAGATGCTGAGCATCGGCACGGCCGGTGCCGATCCCGTGCGGGCGCCCGAGCAGGCTGACAAGACCGGCCTTGGATGGGCATCCGAGCTGGCGATCTACATGATGGGTGTGCAGGAGCGCACCGCCGCGGCGCAGGCGCAGCGCCTGCTCGGCGCGAAACGGTACCTGCGGATCAATCATCAGCCGAACCAGCGCATGCCGGTCTTCGAGAAACTCGACCTGGCCACCGACGAGGCGCGCACGCTCTTTCTGGATGCCGCCACGACCACCGCCAGGGCAGCCTACCGGTCCGACCGGACATTCCTGGACCGTGTGCTGGCACCGCGACCTGGTCGAGTGGCCAAGGCCTGAGCTTGCGACCTATGCCGGGCGGGGAATGTGGAGGTTTGCGCTCAGTGCTGCAAGGCAGTGCCTCGTCCCGCGCGCCAGAATGCGCACAAAGTACGACGTTCCTCTCCGATCGCGGTGAGTACGCCGCTGCAGTCGCAACAACCGAATCGCCCGCACCCAAGGCCCACCAGGGAGGCAGACACCATGAGCACACCTCGGCAGCCCGGCGCCGTCATTGCCAACGCCATGCTGGCGGCCGCGCGCGAGAACACGAGCCCGTCGGTCACGGCGGAAGAGATCGCTGCGCTCGAACGTCTGCTGGCCCACGCGCAACGCGACTCTGGTCAGAGCCGGATCGTGGCCGACTTCCTGCTCGCCTGGTGGAACTCGGGCAACTGCGGCGCCTTCGGCCTGACGGCCTTGTGGTCGCTGGACTCGGCCATCGTGGCCGACATGGCGATCGTGTTCGCTCTGATCGGTCGGGTCCATCGCTATCCCGACAGCCTGGGCTACGAGGCGGAGTTCAAGGCCATCGTCCGCGCGTGGCGCCCTGAACTCGAAGACTGAACACCACGACCGCGGTGGCCGCCGGAGCGCGGTAGCTGCCCCTTCACACTCTCCGTTGCCTCGATCCATGAGTTCCCCGAAACCACCTCCCGGCCCGAATGTCTCTGACAAGGATGTGCAGGCGCTGCTGCAGCGTCTGCGCTGTCCGATGCCGTTGCACGCCCTGCGCACCCTGCTGCTGGGCAACATCGCCAGCCCCCGCATGGACGTCTCGCCAATGGCCCCGCTGGCCCAGGCCTGGGGTGGCGAGATGCCCGAGTTCGCCTCGGCCGCGGAGGTCGAGGAGGTGATGCAGGTCATCGTGCATGGCCTGTGGAACCGCCTGTCGGAACACCAGAACTCGCGCACGCCGTTCCGCCTGCCGCGCTTCGAGGTCGTCCCCACGCGCACGGCCCTGCTCGAACTCGCCCGCATGCGAGCCCAGGAGCTCAAGGGATTCGTCGACGGGCTGTTCGGCACCGAAGACGAGATGCTGTTGCCTCAGAAGGCGCATGAGGCGGTGACGGCCCTGGCCGAGCTGCACGCGATGTTCGATGGCGCCGCCGGTCTTTTGGGTGACGAGTCGAAGCCCGCGCCTGAGCAGGACCTGAAGGCCCTGCTGCGCAACTTGCAGCAGATGACCATCGTCGCCGACGAGCAAATCAACAAGGCAGTCCAGTCCTGCAAGCGAGCGCGTGGCCAACGCCTGGAGACCATGGCCACGGTCATGTCGAGGAAGATCATGGCCGAGGACGACGATGGCGAACCCGATTTCATCGAGTCGCCGCTGAGCCAGCACATCACGCGCCATGGTGTCACGGTCCGGGTGGACATCTACGGCGACTCCAACGACCGGTGGATCCTGGAGATCGTCGACGCCGAGAACACGTCGCACGTGTGGGACGAGCACTTCGATACCGACCAGGAGGCCCTGGACGAGGCGCTGCGGGCGCTAGACGAGGAACCGCTCGAGTTCCTCGGCCGAACGTCAGAACAGCCCTTGAACTGAAGTCGGCGGTCGGTTTCGGCCGGGGGTAGATCCCGCCTTTCGAGTTGCGCGGCTCTGCGGCGGGCCGCACGATGGTGTGCCCTGCACACGAATCGCCATGAAGCCCCGGACTTCCCCATTGCGAACGGCGCTCGCTGGCCTGTGCGGGCCGTGCAGTCACCGCGCCCAGCCCAGCGCAGACGGCTTGCTCGCGGTCGCAGGTCTGCAGGTCCATGCCTACGATCCGCCAACGAGCTTTGCGGATCCACGGCTGGAGACGCTGTGTCGGGAGGCGGCACGAAGGGGGCTTGTCATCACTGACGTGCAAGGCAGGTTAGTAGGCGACCTGCGTGCCGTTTCCGTCACCGACATCCTGCCGCCATTGATGGGCGCCTGAGGACCAGCCTGTCGTTTGACCGAGACCAGCGCTCTACCGTCAGGTCAGCGGGGCCTCGATGCCCCGGCCGACTCGCCCAAGCCGGTCGTGCCGGCTGCGACCGCTCCCCCTCGCCCCAAAGTCTGGATGATCGTGCTGACCATCGTGTCGGCCTTCGATGGCTTGGCCACATAGGCATCGAAGAGTCGGCCGTGGTCCTCCGCAAGTCCGAAGGCGCTCATGGCAATCAAGCGGGTCGCGCAGTCCGGATGACGAGCCTTCAGCCTCCGGGCGAGTTCGTAGCCGTCGGCGCCGGGCATCTGGATGTCGACCAGCGCGACCTCGTACTGCCGCGAACTCAACTCCAGCAGCGCTTCCTCGGTTCCCGGTGCCTCGACGCAGGTCGCCCCTTTTGCTCGCAGCAGGTCTGCCACGGCGCCGCGAACGGAGTCCTCGTCGTCGATCACCAGGATGTGCAGGTCCGACAAGCCGGACGGTCCCGCCTGCGCATGATGTGGGCGCTGTGGCAACACCTTCACGGGAATGCGGACGCAGGCGGTCGTCCCGGTTCCCTTGTCCGACTTGATCTCCGCCGTCCCGCCGAGTTGTGCGACCAGGGAGCGCACGATCGAGAGTCCGAGGCCCAGACCTCTGGCTTCGCGCGTTCCACGGAACCACGGCTCGAATACGTCGGGCAGGACCTCGGCGGGGATTCCGCTGCCGGTGTCGCTCACGCACAGCGTCATCGTGCGATGCTCGTGGTCATCGACCTCGGCGCGGATCTCGATGTGGCCGCGGCTCGTGTACTTGACGGCGTTGCTCACCAGGTTGCCGATGATCTGCTGCAGGCGCATGTCGTCGGCTTGCAGCGAGATGGCAGGTACGCTGACGCGCACGTCGACGCCCTTGCGGTTGGCCAACTCCCGCAGTTCGATGATCGAGGTGGCCACCACGTCGTCCAGCCTGACCGGGCGCTCCCGAATCTCGTAACTCGCGGCCTGGTTTGCACGTACGAAGGCGGCCAGGTCGGTAGCTTGGTGCATCAATTGGTCCGCGGCCCGCGACAGGCGTTGAACAGGCTCCTGAAGGCCTTTGGACCGCTCGTCCGCGGTCTTGAGGGCGAGCAGGTCTGCCAGCGCAACGATGGTCTGAAGCGGCGTTCGAAACTCGTGCGAGACCTTGGCGATGAATAGATCGCGGTTGGCTGCGGCCTCGTTGCGCGCGGACTCGGCTGCGAGCTTGGCTTCGGTCAGCTCCAGTTCTGCCAGGCGCGCGTGGTCGGCCCGAAGCCGGTCTCGCTCCAGAAGGGCGCGGGCGAGCCGTTGGCCGGCCGCCTTGGACATCTGCGCCGACCGGTGCATTGTGAAGCCAAAGCCGGCCACGATGGCAGCGAGCCCGATCGAGCGCAGGCCGTCAAATGCCAGGTGGGCTGCCACCAGGGATGCCACCTGCGGGACGATCATGTACAGGTAGGCGCGCCCCGCCAGCGGCGCATAGAGGGCCGCCACACCGGCCGATCCTGCCAGCAGCATCGGGTAGGCAATCTGCGCGACCTCCCGGAGGTGGGGGTAGATCGACAACGCACCGTAGGCCCACATCAGGCCCGACAAACCGGCATTGAGCTCGACCTCGCGCTGCGCCGACCGATCCGTCGCCTCGTCGAAAGGCGCGCGCGCGCGGTAGCGCTTGCGCATCGACCATCGCCAGCCCGATGTCGCCAGACCGAGCGCACCGAAGATCGCTCCCTGGGAGTTCAACCCCGCCTCGAAGGCCATGTAGACGACCAGTGCGACGGCCGCCAGCAACAGCGGGACGTTGGCCACCGCCGAAGCCACTGCGGTCGCAGTCATCGCGCGAGCTGTCTCGCCGGCGTCGGGGGAGTACTCCCAGCCTTGCGATCTGCCCGAGACGTTGCCTTGCGGTCCCTCCGCGGCCCTGCCCTGCTCGCTCATGGTTTGTATCGTCCTGAATCTGACCCGTTTGCCTGCTCCAGCGGTGTGTTGACCGGTTGGTGTTCTTCCGTTGTCCATGCACCAGGGTGCTTGCCGTCTGCGCGTCGTCAAGCCCTGCTGAATGAAGTACGCACGCCGCCTCGACCTGCATCCAACCGCGCTGCAGTGAACGCAGAGTTTCCACGTTCCTTCTGAATTGCGGCCCGACGGATCGAAACAGCCCATGCAAATCGTCTGTGTGCCCGCACTGTCGCGACCGTGCCCCTGGCCATGTTCACGCGGGATAGCTGGCGAACCGATCGCCCAAACGAGCGAGTTGATGGCTGCCCCCCGATGGGGGTGCAGTTCGTTCCCACTATTCGGTGCCACCCAGGGAGGGACTCCAGGGCACCTCGCGGGCCTTTCAAATCCGAACCAACGGCGCCACCGCTTGTACTCTTCCTGGCCAGCGCCTGTGGAAACTCGCCGTCGCGCGCGAGCGGGCTACGTGCTGCAGCAACGCCCACCGCCGTTGGTTCGGATTTATGATCTTCGCCATGCCCTCCCAGACCCTCGACCTGTTCGACGATACAGACCCGACGACAGAGGTTCGCAACTACCAGGCGGCGTTCGACGCCTGGCTGACGCATCAGCGAACCTCGGTCGCACGCAAGCTGACACTGCCTTCGTCGATCAAGGCATACACCGTCCTATGGCAGGCCTTTGCCGAGTGGTGTCTGGGCCAGTCGCCCGTCGTCGCGTTGGACACGCTCACCGAGGCCGATCTCAACGCCTTCATCAACAGTCGGTTGGCCGCGTCCTCGTCCCAGCCGAAGCTCAGCCGTCTCAAGGAAGCCGGCAAGTTCACACCGCGCCATGCTTGGCGCCTGCTGACGTTGATCGACGGGGTTCTGGAGGTCCGCGCAGAGTCGGCCGGTTCGCCCGCTCCCAATCGCTGCGCGGCCGACCTGCTGCAGTCACGCGAGGACTGGCTGTATGCCAACGCCAATCGGCGCGCGACGCTGCCCAACTACCTTGAACCCGCCGAGGCACGCGTCCTCGTGAACTACCTGTCCGCGGGCCTGCCGCGCTCCGGGCGGCGGGGAGCCGATGTCTCGTGGCAGGAACTGCGCAACCGGTGCGCCGTCGCCCTGCACCTCGGCTCCGGCCTCACGCCGGCAGACGTGCGCGAGCTTCGGCTTTCGTCGCCACGGATTCGAACCGGAGACGAGAAGGGCGTGCCCGGGACCATCCATGTACCGGCGCACGGAGACAGCCCCGAACGCGAGGCTCCCGTCGTCAAGTGGGCTGGTCGGGTGCTGGCTTACTGGCTCCAGGTGCGCAAGGAGCAGGAAATCGCGGGCGACTACCTCCTGCCTGCGACCCGAACCGGCAAGCCATGGGGCAAGGTGACTCACTACGACGCCGTCAGATCGATCCTCGAGGCTTCGGGCATCGACAAGAGCCTCGCCGAGGGTGGTGCCTATCGCCTGCGGCACACCTTCGCCCTGCGCCAACTGCGTCGCGGCAAGTCCGAGGAACTGGTGGCGAAGTGGCTGGGGATCGTCGAAATGCGCGTGATGGATCGCTACCGTCGCGTCGACTACTCCGCCGAGCGCCCGGACTGAGGCCGGGCACGGGCCACGGAAACGCGCACCGCATGCCGGCAGACCTCATGGCCATCGCCCATGTGCGCAGGCTGCTCCTCGAGCTCGGCTTCGAGCATGTGCCCGAGCGTCTCGTTCCCGCATCGCTCGGGATGTCGGTGTGGGTGGCGCTGCCGATCGCCGACCTGGCCGGCCGAAGTCCCAAGCAACTGGTGGCCGATGACGACGGCCGCGCCGCACTTCGGCAATGGATCTTGGACCGCCTGGCGGCTGGCGCTTAGGCGGCGGCCCGCACCACTTCGTGATCTTGGCCAGCTTGCTCCTGCACTTCCGCAGGAGCAGGGGGCAGATCTGCGGTCACCGCACTCGCCTCTTCGGTCGCATTCGCAACAGCCGGGGCTCCGATGCCGCTTTTGTCCACGGTACCGCCATCTGTTTCGCTCGAAGCGCTACGGCGCGGCCCCGTCGCCTTGGGCTTCGCCGCTTCCGCGGCCAAGCGCGCATCGCGTTCGTTCATCCGCCGCCGCACGCCCATCCACAGGTTGCGCGCCCGCGTCGAGATGTGGAGCACGGCGCGCTTGTACATCGACCGGCGCGTCTCGAGCTCCCGCTCGTTGATGATCTCTTCGATCGCCAGGGTCTCCATCATCGGCATGACGACGTCGAGCTTGTGCATCAGGTCGAAGTAGCGCCGGCCGAACGACGAGGTGATGCCAATTTCAACCTGCAGCGGCACCGTGTCGTAGGAAGCCAGGACATCGATGTTGTGATGCTTGAGCAAGGCCTCGGCCTGGTCGATCGCCGTGTTGATCTCCGCGGTCGCCGAGTCCAGCGACTCGCGGATGTTCTGCTCGATGCGCTCCACCACCTCGTGGTCGAGCTTGACCCGCCCGAGTTCGCTGATGAAGTACATCGAGGCCTGGAAGCTGTAGAAGCAGCGGGCGAACAAGCGCTTGGCGTGCGGACTCGACAGGTGTGTCGTGCGCTTGAGCGACGCCCCTTCGACCTTTCGGAAGTCGGCGCGGTATTCATCCTTGTTCAGGATGCGTTCGTTCACCTGGCCGGTGTCGATGACGGCGAGTCGGGTCGAAGTCATGGGGCCTCTCCGTTGTACGGGCGGGATAGACGCATACCGCGATCATCCCGAGCGCGCCCGCCGCGCGCCACCGTAAAAGGCGGGCCCAACCCCCTGCCGAAAGCGCGCGTCGCCCCGTCGTTGACAAAGCCATCCACCCGGCGCTAAGGTGCCGCTCGTGCAGAAGCTGGCCCTGCACCCCAAATCAGGCAAGCCCTCCAGAGCGTCGTTCCGACGCGCCGCCCGTAACGGGCACACCCACATCCGCCGATCAGCCTTTCGAGGCGCGACCTGCTTGGTCGTGCGCCGAAAGGTGTTCTCCGATCGGTAGCTGGCACACCGATTGACGCGGCTCGCGCCGCCAAAGCCAGCCCTTGAATGCCGGTTCATGACCGGCCACCAACTCAACCCCCGCGGGGCATTCGCTGCCCCGCCGGGGACGGGCGTTGCTCCGCATTCCCTTGGAGGCAGCAATGCTCACCATGAGTGCCACCACCGCGTGCATCCGGGGCTCCCTCTTCGACTTCGAGGAGCCCATTTCCATACCCGGCAGCGCCGAGGCCATCCACACCCTGCAGTTGCACCAATGGCCGTTGCAGGCGCCCGACGAGCCGAATGCGTCGGTCCCGGCCGACGATGTCCAGTGGAGCGAAGCGGCCGTCGTGCAACTGCACTGGGTGCTCCTGCAAGAGCTGAAGAAGCTCACGGACCCCGAGACGCCCCTTGAAGAAAAGATCGAGACGCTCGACTGGGCACTGACCAGTCCGGCGAACGATCACCAGCCGTTCTCGTTCGCCTCGTGCGTGCGCGTCGTCGGCACCAGCCCCCTGTCGCCCACCGCGTACTTCGGGCTGCTGGATGTCAACGAGATTCGCCAGTGGCTGCTCGTCAATGCACGACGGTGGTTGCGCGAGTCCGTCGCACGCTATCCGCAGTGGGCGCAGGACCTGTTCTACAGCGATCCCCATTTCGCTGCGGCGCAGCTGACGACCAATCCGCAGTGGCTCAACGAGCAGATCCGTCGCCACGAGGCCTCGGTGTCCTGGGACTCCGCCCAGCCCGACCTGTTCGCGCTGCCGCTCGACGAGGGCGGCGCTCGCACGCCGGAGGTGCCGTGCCACATCAACTGATGCGACCCGAGGCGCTGCTGGTGGTCATCCTGGTGCTCTGGGGCATCGCCGGCAAGCTGGATGAGCCCCTCGAGGGCTTCGACCGCGAAGCCACGAGCCCGTTGGCACCCGTCATCGACGAGGAGGCTCGGGCCCCGACCGTTCACCTGCTGTGCACCTTCGACGAAGTCGGCGAGAGCACGGCCAGGCGACACGCCGTGCCGTTGCTCACCTCGGCTTCCGCCGCCTCCCTGCAGCCATCTCCCCCACTCCGGCTCATCGGCGCGATCCATAGCGACGCCATGAGCCGCCGACTGACCTGCGTCGTCACCGACGACGAGTAGGAGACCTCGATGAATGCCCACACCCTTTCCATCCGCACCGCGGGCATGCAGCACCTGCTGCCCGTGCGCTCGGTGGGTGAGTTCGAGCACCTCGTGAAGGAAAGCGAAGTCCTCACCGGCAACGCCGGCCGCACCTTCGTGGTGGCCGGCGTCGATCGGCCCGCCTACCAGGTGCACGCGGACGCTGCAGGCTTCCAGATCGCGCGCCTGGACGGCGCCGTACCGCATCAATGGCTGGCCACAGCCCCCGAGCTGGCCAGCCATGCGATCGGCCACGCCATGGCTTGCGGGCTTCTCTATACCGAGCCCCTCGCGCCGTAGTGCGTCGGGCGCCACACACCTCGCAAGGAGAAACCTCCATGTCGATGAACCCTCCCAGCATCGGCTCGGTCCAGACGCCCTACGGCCTGGCCAGCATCCACGTCGGCCGCTATCCCAAGGGCGGCGCCATCTACGTCCAGCTCTACACGGCCGACGGCGACGAGCCGCCCGAGCCGCTCGCGACCCTGAGCTGCAACCTGGTGCCCTACGGTGCCGTGCTCTCTGACGACGAGTTCTCCGTGAAGTCTTGGTCCGAGAACGAGCCGCTGATCGACTCGATGCTCGCCACCGGGCTGTTCGAAGACACCGGTCGACGCACGCCCACCGGCTTCGCGGTGGCGCCGACCTGGCGCATCACGAATCCGCAGTTCGTGCCCGCTCGACAGTAGTCCCGAAGCGTCGCGGCGCGACGGGGATCGATCCGATAGGCCCATGGGCACGACGATCGACCACGACACGCAGTTGCATCGGACAGCGGTTCCCCCGGCAATGGGGAACCGCGGTCTGGAAGGAGTCGCCTCACGGCGGTTCTTTCCGAAGGGATCGCCGCCCTTCGGAAAGAGCCGAGCTCCCCACAGGCAGCTGACAGGCCTGGCGCCCTCCGGCGCGAAGTCAGCCCTTGAA
>DAORHX010000029.1:0-17351 GCA_035438245.1 Rubrivivax sp. | reverse complement strand
GGCAGGCCGCGGCGCCGGTGGCGGCGAACAGCGCGCATCCGGCACCAGGCGGATGTTGTCGAAGTTGCCGCGTTCGACCGCGACGCAGTCGCCGACACGCTTGCCGGCCTGGTCGGAGACCACGCGGATGGTGGTGCGGCCGTCGATCAGCACCGTGTACTCGAAGGCCTGCGAGCGCCCGGCCATGCCGCCGATGCTGCGTCCCGCGGCGGCGCCGCCGACGGCGCGCAAGGCGCGGTTGCTGCCCGACTGGCCGCTGCCGCTGACCAGGCCCACCGTGCCGCCGACGGCCGTGCCGACGTTGCGCGAGGTGTTGCTGGTGTCGGTGATCACCACCGCATTGGTGATGCGGCCGTACTGCACGCGCGACTGCGCGTCGGCTTGCAGCGGGATCAGCGCCAGCGCGATCAGCGCGGCGGCCGTGGCGGCGGGTTGCCCCTGGGGCAAATGCGAGCGTGTCATGTCCTCTCCTGTGCCAACATCGGCGCGCGCATCTTGCGACGATCACACCTCAGCGTTGGTTATACGGTGATGAATTCTGTTGTTCAACCCTGGGAGCAGGCTTGTGCCCGCTCCAGCCTGCTGCGCTTCGTCGATGTCAACCTGCGCGGCATCGGCCAGGTGATGTTCCAGGACAACCCGCTGAGCGGCCTGCTGTTCCTGGCGGCGCTGGCCTGGGGCGCAGTGGCCGCGGGGGCGGTCGAGGTGCTGGTCGGCGGCGTGCTCGCGCTGCTCACGGCCACGCTGACCGCGATGTGGCTGCGCGCCGATGCGCGCAGCCTGGCCGCGGGGCTGTACGGCTACAACGCGCTGCTCGTCGGGCTGGCCTTGCCGACCTTCCTGGCGCCGTCGCCGCTGCTGTGGGCCTACGTGGTGCTGGGCGGCGCGGTGTCGGTGGTCTGCATGCTCGGCACGGTCAACGTCACGCGCGGCTGGAGCGTGTCCGCGCTGACCTTCCCCTTCGTGCTCGTCACCTGGCTGCTGCTGCTGGCGACCTACGGCTTCGCCGGCCTCGAAGGCGCGGCGCTGCCCTTCGCCAACCAGATCGAGCCCATCGACCCGGCGGCGGCGAACCTGCTCGAGCCGGCCGGCTTCGCCACCGGGGTGCTGCACAGCGTGTCGCAGGTCTTCTTCAAGGGCAACGGCGTGTCGGCGCTGCTGTTCCTGGCCGGGCTGGCGGTCAGCTCGCTGCCGGCCGCGGCCTGGGCCTTAAGCGGTGCGCTGCTGGCGGTGGTCACCGCGCATGCGCTGGGCGCCGAGAGCGAGCTGATCAGCGCCGGCCTGATGGGCTTCAGCCCGGTGCTGAGCGCGATCGCCCTCGGCGCGGTGTTCCATGCGCCGTCGCCGCGCGTCATCGCCTATGCCGCGCTGGGCACGGTGTTCACCGTCGTCGCGCAGGGCGCGCTGAACGTGCTGCTGACACCCTTCGGCATCCCCACGCTGACCGCGCCCTTCGTGCTGGCGACCTGGTTGTTCCTGCTGCCGCGTCAGCATTTCGGCGCGGAGCCAGCCGATGCAGGCTGAGCCCGGGCACGACACGCTGCCGCCCCGGCCCTGTTCGCGCCAGCGCACGCTGGCGATCGTGGCCGTCTTCCCGCTGGCCTTCGTCGGCGCCGCGTTCGCGCTCGATGCGCCCGCCGCCTTGCTCGACGGGCTGCTTGCCATCCTGCGCTCGCGCGACACGCTGACCACCGACTACATGGGGCTGGGCGGCATCGGCGCGGCGCTGCTCAACGCCGGGCTGCTGACGCTGCTGGCCATCGCCATCTACTGGCGCTCGGGCGCGGCTGTCGGCGGCGCGGCGGTGGCCGCGCTGTTCCTGGTGCTGGGCTTCGCGCTGTTCGGCAAGAACCTGCTCAACGTCTGGGGCATCGTGCTCGGCGTGGGGCTGTACGCGCGTTTCAAGGGCGAGCCCTTCGCAAAACACATCAACACCGCCTTCTTCGGCGCCGCGCTGGCGCCGGTGTTCAGCGAGATCCTGTTCAGCAGCGCGCTGTCGCTGCCGGCCAGCCTGCCGCTGGCGCTGGCCACCACGCTCGGGCTGGGCTTCCTGCTGGCGCCGTGCGCGGCGCATCTGTTCCACACCCACCAGGGCCATTCGCTCTACAACATGGGCTTCGTCGCCGGGCTGCTGGGCACCTTGACGGTGGCCATCTACAAGTCCTACGGCTTCGTGCCCGAGCCGGTGTTCATCTGGAGCCAGGGCCACAACCTGCTGCTGGGCGCGCTGCTGGTGGGCATGTTCGGCGCGATGGCGGCGATCGGCTTCGTGCTCGACCCGCAGGCGCTGCAGCGCGAGGCGCGCCTGATGCGCCGCAGTGGCCGTGCACCGACCGACTTCGTGGCGCTGTTCGGCTTCGGGCCGGCGCTGCTGAACATGGCGCTGACCGGGCTGATGGGCACGGCCTACGTGCTGGCCGTGGGCAGCGAGCTGAACGGCCCGACCATCGGCGCCATCCTGTGCATCGTCGGCTTCGCGGCCTACGGCAAGCACCCGGCGAACATCGTCTGGATCATGCTCGGCGTGTTCCTGGCCTCGATCACCAAGGACTGGAACGCCAGCGCGCCGTCGGCCGTGCTGGCCGCGCTGTTCGGCACCACGCTGGCGCCGATCGCCGGGCGCTTCGGCTGGCACTGGGGCATCGCCGCCGGCTTCGTGCACTCGTCGGTGGCGCAGACCGTCGGCCAGATGCACGGCGGCCTGGTGCTCTACAACAACGGCTTCGCCGCCGGGCTGGTGGCGGCGATCCTGCTGCCGGTGATCCTGGCGCTGCGGCGCGCGGACGTGCCGCCGCGCTGAACTACGCTGAACTACTTGGCGACGATCTCCGACTCGACCACCAGGTCGAGCACGTAGACATGGCGCGACGCATCGGCCGGCACCGGCTGCGGCCGCGTGTAGCGGTTGATGCGCAGCACGTTGCGCACGCCGGGGGTGTGCGTGTAGCCGTCGATGCGGCCGTGGAAGATGCGCCATTCGCCGGGCGGCTCGATGCGCAGGCCCTGTGCATCGAAGCGGCGCTCGCGCACCCGCAGGCACTGCGTGCGCATCACGCCGCTGCTGCATTCGACGGTCTGCGGCGCCACTTCCAGGAAGATGCGCGTGGCCTTGCCGTACAGCGCCTCGGGCGTCGGCTGGCCGCCGAAGACCAGCGTCTGCTGCGTCGCCGACACCAGGCGCAGCGTCGGCGTGTCGCCGCGCTGCAGCTCGACCTTCAGCGGCTGCTCGACGATGGCGGCCAGCGTCGCATCCGCCTTCATCAGCGGTGCGTCGCAGGCCTTCATCGTGGCCGCCAGCCTGCCGATCGTCAGCTGGCCCTGCGGGCTCAGCTGCCAGCCGCCGTTCATCGTGTTGCAACCGCCCTGGATCGAGACGCGCGCGTCCTGGAAGCGCAGCGTGAAGGCCTGGCCGGGCACACGCAGGCCTTCGATGGGCTGGCCCGAGGCGTCGGTGCCCGACTGCAGCGTCCACAGGTTCGACTGCAGGCTGCGCACCAGCGCGGGGTCGGCGCCGCGGCGCGGCGGCGTGGCCTGGGCCGCCGCGGCGCATGCGGGAAGGCACAGCAGCAGCGCGCTCAGCAGCTGCAACAGACGGGGCAGGGACATCATGGCTCCGATCACTTGGGTTTGCGCAGGGTCAGCACGCGGTTCGGCGCATCCCACGACGGCGTGCTGCCGTCGTGGTTGAGCTGCAGCAGCCGGCCTTCGCCGACGCGGAACTGCTGGCCGCGGCCGGCGCCTTCGAGCGTGATGGTGTTGCCGGCGGCGTTCCAGCTGAAGTGGCCGCTCGCCGTCTGCGGCGCGACCTGGCGCTCCAGGTACTGCGTGCCGAGCTCGAAGCGGCCGTCCGGCGTCAGCGTCAGCTGCATGCGGATGCCCGGGCAATCGGCGCAGGGCGTGACGCCCTCGTAGGTGCCGGCCCAGTCGACGGCATTGCGGCTGTTGTGCGCCGGGTCGGGCACCGCGCGGTCGTTGCGCGGCACGCAGGCACCAAGCGCCGCCGCGAGGGTGGTGGTCAGCACGATCTTCAGCAGGTGGGGCATGGCTGCGGGAGGGGCAGGCGCGGGGGCGCGGAGTCTACAACGCGCAACGCCGGACCCGGGAGGCGGGTTGACCGGGCCGCTGCCGAGGCTTCGGGCACACTCGCGGCCGGTTGCGCACTCACAGGCTCGCTTCGACCCATGGACAAACTTCGCGCCGTCGTCTACGGCACCGTGCTGCTGCTGATCATCGGCTGGGTGCTGACCGCCGGCAAGGAGATCTTCGTGCCCGCGGTGCTGGGCGCGGTCGTGGTCTACGTCATCGTCGGCCTGGCGCAGGTGCTCGGCCGGCTGCCCGGCATCGGGCCGAAGCTGCCGCTGCAGCTGCGCTACCTGTTCTCGATCGCCGTCATCGGCCTGGCCTTCTTCGGGCTGGCCTACCTGGTCATGGCCAACAAGGAGCGCGCGATGGCGCTGGCGCCGCAGTACCAGCAGTCGCTGCTGGCGGCGATCCAGCAGATCGCGGTGCAGTTCGGCTTCGAGACCGAGCCCACCTGGACCACGCTGCGCCAGGAGCTGATGGCCCAGGTCAACCTGCAGCGGCTGTTCACCGCGCTGCTGGCCTCGGCCGGTTCGATCGTCGTCACGCTGGTCGTGGTGCTGCTGTACGCCACCTTCCTGCTGGTCGAGCGCCGGTCCTTCGACGTCAAGCTGGCCAACCTGTCGGACAACCCGAAACAGGTGGCGCGCATCCGCGACGTCATCGGCACCATCAACCGGCGCATCGGCTCGTACCTGGCGCTGAAGACGCTGCTGAGCATCCTGCTCGGTGTCGTCAGCTGGGCGGTGATGCGGCTGTACGGGCTGGAGTTCGCGGCGCTGTGGGCGGTGCTGACCGCGTTCCTGAACTTCGTGCCCTACGTCGGTTCGGTGCTGGGCGTGCTGCTGCCGGCGCTGATGGCACTGGTGCAGTTCCAGGAGCTGGGCCCGATCCTGTCGCTGGTGCTGGCGCTGACGGGGGTGCAGTTCGTCATCGGCAACTTCCTCGACCCCTACGTGATGGGCAGCTCGCTGAACCTGAGCCCCTTCGCCATCCTCATCAGCCTGGCGGTGTGGTCCGAGCTGTGGGGCATCCCCGGCGCCTTCCTGGCGGTGCCGATCACCGCCATCATGACCATCGTGTTCTCCGAATTCCCGGGCACGCGCCAGGTGGCGGTGCTGCTGTCGAAGAACGGCGACGTCTGATGCGGGGGCTGCTGCATGCCGGCTATGCGCTGTTGCGCGACGCCGCGCGCAACTGGATCGACGACTACGCGCAGAGCATGGGCGCGGCGCTGGCCTTCTACACCGTGCTGTCGATCGCGCCGCTGCTGCTCATCGTCATCGCCGTGGCCGGCTTCGTCTTCGGCGAGGACGCCGCACGCGGCGAGATCTACCAGCAGCTGCACGGCATGCTCGGCTCGCACGGCGCGCTGGCGGTGCAGGACCTGCTGGAAAGCGCCAGCCGCCGCGCGCAGGGTGCCTCGGCCGCGGCCTTCGGCGCGGTGCTGCTGTTCGTCGGCGCGACCACCGTGTTTGCCGAACTGCAGGATGCGCTGGACCGCATCTGGCGCGTGCCGCGGCGCCAGCGCAGTTCCGGGCTGTGGGGGCTGCTGCGCGCGCGGCTGCTGTCCTTCGGGCTGATCCTGGGCATCGGCTTCCTGCTCGTCGTTTCGCTCGCCGCCAGCGCCGCGCTGCGCGCGCTGAGCCGCTGGTGGGACACGGACTCCGAGAGCTTCGCCACCTTCAGCGGCTGGACCGAGCTGTCGATGAGCCTGGGGCTGGTGACCGTGATCTTCGCGCTGATCTACAAGACCATGCCGCATGCACGCATCGCCTGGCGCGACGTCTGGATCGGCGCCGGCGTGACCGCGCTGCTGTTCCTGGTCGGCAAGGGGCTGATCGGGCTGTACATCGGCGGCAGCGGCATCACCACGCTCTATGGCGCGGCGGCCTCGCTGGTGATCGTGCTGCTGTGGGTCTACTACTCGGCGCAGATCTTCCTCTACGGCGC
This sequence comes from Rubrivivax sp., assembly GCA_035438245.1. GTDB lineage: Bacteria > Pseudomonadota > Gammaproteobacteria > Burkholderiales > Burkholderiaceae_C > Rubrivivax. The sequence goes on along the minus strand of DAORHX010000029.1, from coordinate 11,318 downwards.
CGAGTTCACCTGGGTCTACGCGCATCGCCACGGCTCGCGCCGCGGCCAGCCGCAGCCGCCTTGAGCCGACTCGGTCGGGGTGCCGGATCTTCGGCGGTCGACCGCGAGTCGCGGTCAGCCCAGCGCCTTGGCCTTGAGCCGGTCGAACTCGGCCTGGGTGATGGTGCCGGCATCGAGCAGGCCCTTGGCTTCGGCAATGTCGGCTGCCGGCGACTTGCCGGCCACGGACTTGATGTAGGTCTCGGTCTCGGCCTTGGCCTTCTGCAGGCTGGCCTGCTGGCGCCGCGCCATGCCGCTGCCGCGCGCGATGATGTAGACGATGGCAGTGACCACCGGCAGGAAGATCAGGCCGATGACCCACAGCACCTTGGCGACGCCGCCCAGCTCGTGATCCCTGAACAGATCGACGACGATCTGGAACATGATGATCAGGTAGGCGATGAAGAAGAAGGTCGAGATCATCAACCAGACGATGTCCCAGAAGTTGCTCATGGCTTGCGTTGGGTAGTTGCGAAAAGGATGGGCGGGGCGGGCCCGCGTGGCGCGCGAGTCTACATGGCGGCCGCATTCGGCCGCACACCGCTGCGCCGCGCGCCGGCCTACAGGACGACCTTGAGCGGCTGCCGGCGCGCCTGCGGCGCGGCCAGCGCCTGCAACTGGGCGACCAGCTGCATCGCCAGCGGGCTGGTCGCATGCGACTTCAGCGTCACCGCGGCGACCGGCGTGCCGCGCACCGGCAGCTCGTAGGGCAGCCGCACCAGGAAGTCCTTGCCCGGCGCGAAGCTGGCCTGCGAGCGCATGCCGAAGCCCAGCAGCCCGGCGTGCAGCACCAGGCCGAACTGCACGTGGATCGAGATCGCCTCCACCACATGCGTGGGCATCGGCAGGTCCAGCTGGTGCAACGTGTGCAGCACGTGCTCGTAGAAGAAACAGTCGGCCGGCGGCAGCACCCAGCGGTGTTCGAGCAGCTCGCTCCAGCGCAGCGTCTTGCGCCCGGCCAGCGGGTGCTCGGGGCGCGCGATCACGCACAGCCGCTCGTCGTAAAGCGCATGCACGACCATGTCGCCGCCCGGTTCGATCAGCGAAAGGCGCAGCACCGCGACTTCGATGTCGCGCTTGCGCAGCCGGTCCAGCAGCTCGGTCTCGCGCTCCTCGATCACCGATACCTGCACGCCCGGGTGCTGCTGCAGCAGCCCGTTCAAGGCCACCGGCAGCAGCGGGATCGCCGGCATCGGCACCACGCCCACGCGCAGGTGGCCGGTGGCGCCGCTGGACACCTGTGTCAGGTCCTGCGCGGCGCGGCGCAGTTCGTCGAAGATGGCCGCCACGCGCGGCGCGAAGCTGCGGCCGTGCACCGTGGGCTCGACGCCATGGGCCACGCGGTCGAAGAGCCTGACGCCCAGCGTCTCCTCCAGCGCGGCGATGGCCTTGGTCACCGCCGGCTGCGTCAGGTGCAGCACCGCCGCGGCCTTGCGGAAGCTGCGGTGCTCGAGCACGGCGACGAAGACGCGCAACTCACCCATCTTCAGGTGGCGCGGCAGGCGTTGCATCAGCGTGTCGGCAGAGATCGTCGGGGTGGACATCGGCTGTCGACGCGAGGCGCCGCCCATGGGGTCGCAGAAACCGCAGTTTATCGGGCCATAACTAACTGGACTTGCGCGGCATCACTTCCGCGCGTCCCGGCGGCTACATTGGGCTTGCGATCCCAGATCTGTTTCCACCACGCCCATGTCGCACGGCATTCCCCTCCGAGGAGCGACCCCGACCATGAAGCCGAGCACCGCAGATTCGACGCAGCGCGGCCCCGCCAGCCGGCGCCGGCGCAAAGGCCGCACCGGCCTGCATGCGGCCGCGTTCGTGCTGCTGCTGTGCGCGCAGGGCCTGGCCTTCGCCGCCGACCCCGACCTGGCGCGCGCCAGGCAGCTGCTGGGCGAAGGGCGCTACCAGGAGCTGTATGCGCTGCTCGAGCCCCACGCCGGCAGCTCGAAGGGCGACCTGGCCTTCAACCTGCTGCTGGCCGAGGCGGCGCTGCGCACCGATCGCGCAGCCGATGCCAAGGCGCTGTTCGAGCGCAGCTTGGCGCTGCAGCCCGGTTCGATCGAGGCCCACCTGGGCCTGGGGCGGGCCTACTTGGCGCTGGGCGACTATGCCAGCGCGAAGATCGAGTTCGAAACGGTGATGCGCTTCGACGACCTGCCGCCCGATCTGCAGCTGCAGGCCGAGATCTACGCGGCGGCGGCGTTGGGCTACGCGCAGGGCAAGCGGCTGTTGGCCAACGGCTACGCGATCGCCGGCTACGGCAACTACCGCACCGGCTCGCGTGGCGGCGGGCCGTTGAACGAAAGCTTTGCAGCCGCGCGTGTCGGCGGCAACCTGAACTACGAGCTGGACGACAACTACGCGCTCGACGGCAGCCTGGACTACCGCTTCCGCGACTACGAGGGCGACCGCCGCAACGACTCCGACCTGCGCTGGAACGGCGCCGTCAGCCGCAACGTCGGCGATGCCAACTGGGCCGCCGGCCTGCGCGGGCGCGTCAGCTACCGCGGCAACAGCGACTACCGCAACGACTTCGGCGTGTACGGCAACTACCGGCTGCGCCTGGATCCGGACAACCAGGTCAGCGCCGGGCTCGAAGTACGGCAGCGCCGCTATCCCACCGGCCCGCTGCGCGATCGCACGCGCAACATCGTCGAGCTGTCCGGCAGCTGGACCACCGATCTGTTCGACGGCAAGGGCAGCTTCACGCTGGCCGGCCAGGCCGGGCGCGAGTTCAACACCCAGCGCAGCGATGGCGACGCCAACTTCTTCGGCCTGTCGCCGTCGGTGTGGTACAGCTTTGCCAAGAACCTGAGCGGCTTCGCCTTCATCTGGTGGCAGAACGAGCGCTATGCCGTCGAGCGCCTGGGCGCCGCCGGCGACCGCCTGACAGGTATCGGCACGCGCAACGACAACCTGTACGAAGTCGGCGGGGGCCTGACCTGGCAGTTCCTGCCCACCTGGTCGCTGAACCCGGAAATCTTGTACATCCGCGACCAGAGCAACATCCTCGCCGCCAACTACAGCTCGACCGAGATCTGGATCACCGTGCGCAAGGACTTCTGAGCGGCGTGCGCCCGGCCCGAAGGCAGACCCACAACAAGGAGCAACGGCGATGGCCGCAACAGAACAGAAAATCTCACGCACCGCGCTGCTCGCCATGGTCGTCGGCGGCATGGTCGGCGCCGGCATCTTCGCGCTGCCTTCGCGCTTCGGCGGCGTCACCGGGCCGGTGGGTGCGGTCATCGCCTGGCTCATCGCCGGCACCGGCATGTACATGCTGGCGCGTGTGTTCCAGTTCCTCGGCGAGCGCAAGCCTAATCTCGACGCCGGCGTGTTCGCCTATGCCAAGGAGGGCTTCGGCGACTACCCCGGCTTCCTCTCGGCCTTCGGCTACTGGATGGGCAGTTGCATCGGCAACGTCTCCTACTGGGTGCTGATCAAGGCCACGCTCGGTTTCTTCTTCCCGGTGTTCGGCGACGGCAACACGGTGATCGCCATCGTCGTCGCCTCCGTCGGCATCTGGCTCTTCCATTACCTGATCCTGCGCGGCACGCAGCAGGCCGCGGCGATCAACAAGATCGTCACCATCGCCAAGGTGGTGCCGATCCTCACCTTCATCGCCATCCTGATCTTCGCGTTCAAGGCCGATCTGTTCACCTACAACCTGTACGGCGGCGACCTCACCAACGGCGTGTTCGAGCAGGTCAAGGCGACGATGCTGGTGACGGTGTTCGTCTTCCTCGGCATCGAAGGCGCAAGCGTGTACTCGCGCTTCGCCAAGGAGCGCAAGGACATCGGCTTCGCGACCATCACCGGCTTCATCATCGTCACCTCGCTGATGGTGCTGGTCACGCTGCTGCCCTACGGTGTGCTGCAGCGCGCCGACATCGCCGGCCAGACGGCGCCGTCGATGGCCGGCGTGCTCGAGACGGTGGTCGGGCCGTGGGGGCGCACCTTCATCAGCATCGGCGTCATCGTCTCGGTGCTCGGCGCCTACCTGGCGTGGACGCTGATCTGTGCCGAGGTGCTGTCCGCCGCAGCGCGCAACAAGGACATGCCCGCGGTGTTTGCGAAGGAGAACAAGAACAAGGTGCCGGTGGCCGCGCTGTGGGCCACCAACATCGTCGTGCAGGCGATCGTCATCACCACCTACTGGTCGCGCGACGCGTTCAACCTGATGCTCGACCTCACGGCTTCGATGGCGCTGATCCCGTTCGTGCTGTGTGCCGGCTACGGCTGGATTCTGGTCGCGCGGCGCGAGACCTACGAGCAGCGTCCGCAGGAGCGCAATCGCGACCTGTACATCGCCATCGTCGCCACCTTCTACACCGCCTTTTTGGTCTACGCGGGCGGGCTCAAGTTCGTCGTGCTCTCGGCCGTGCTCTACGGGCCGGGCACGTTCCTGTATTTCTGGAGCCGCCGAGAGCAGGGCCTGGCGGTGTTCACCAAGAGCACCGACTGGATCATCTTCATCGTCGCGATGATCGGCGCGGTGGTCGGGGTCTATTGGCTCGCCACGGGCTACCTCGAGATCTAGTCGTTACTTCACAAGCAAAGCACGAAAGGAATCGACATGGCAAAGTCAAATGCAAAGACGGGCGCAGCACCGTTTGGCGTCCACTCCGAAGTCGGCCAGCTGCGCAAGGTGATGGTCTGCGCGCCGGGCCGCGCGCACGCGCGGCTGACGCCGAGCAACTGCGACCAGCTGCTGTTCGACGACGTGCTGTGGCTGGAGAACGCCAAGCGCGACCACTTCGACTTCATGACCAAGATGCGCGACCGCGGCGTCGAGGTGCTGGAGATGCACAACCTGCTGGCCGAGACGGTGGCCACGCCCGAAGGCAAGAAGTGGATCCTCGACAACCAGGTGGTGCCGAACCAGGTGGGGCTGGGCTTCATCGACGAGCTGCGCAGCTACCTCGAAGGGCTGGACGACCGTGAACTCGCCGAAACGCTGATCGGCGGCCTGTCGACGCTGGACTTCCCCGAGAAGGTGGGCGGCGCGGCGCTGAAGGTGGTCAAGCAGGCGGCCGGCAGCACCGAATACCTGTTGCCGCCGCTGCCGAACACGCTGTACACGCGCGACACCACCTGCTGGATCTACGGCGGCGTGACGCTGAACCCGCTGTACTGGCCGGCGCGCCACGAGGAGACGATCCTCACCACCGCGATCTACAAGTTCCACCCCGACTTCGCCGGCAAGGTCAACGTCTGGTGGGGCGACCCGACGCAGGACCACGGCCTGGCCACGCTCGAAGGCGGCGACGTGATGCCGATCGGCAAGGGCATCGTGCTCATCGGCATGAGCGAGCGCAGCTCGCGCCAGGCGATCAGCCAGCTGGCCGCGACACTGTTCAAGAAGGGCGCCGCCGAGCGCGTGATCGTCGCGGCGATGCCGAAGATCCGCGCGGCGATGCACCTGGACACGGTGTTCACCTTCGCCGACCGCGACTGCGTGCTGGTGGCGCCCGACTTCATGAGCCAGACGCGCACCTTCTCGTACCGCCCGAGCAACCATCCGAGCGGTGTCGAGCTGCACGCCGACAAGGGCTCGTTCGTCGACGTGGTCGGCCAGGCGCTGGGCTTCAAGAAGATGCGCGTGGTCGAAGCCGGCGGCAGCGACTACCAGCGTGAGCGCACGCAGTGGGACTCGGGCGCGAACCTGGTGTGCGCGTCGCCGGGCGTGGTCTACGCCTACGACCGCAACACCTACACCAACACGCTGCTGCGCAAGGCCGGCATCGAGGTCATCACCATCGTCGGCGCCGAACTCGGCCGCGGCCGCGGCGGCGGCCACTGCATGACCTGCCCGATCGTGCGCGACCCGGTGGATTTCTAGGCCGCTGAAGTGAGTGACGCCCCCGAGCCGCAAGGCGAAGCGAAGAAGGGCGGCTTCAAGTTCCCCGGCGCGGTGGCCACGCTGGCCATCGTCACGGTGCTGGTGTGGCTGGCGGCGCTGTTCATGCCGTCGGGGCGCTACCTGACCGACATCGACGGCTCGCCGATCCCCGGCACCTTCGAGCGCATCGACTCGCCGCTGAGCTTCGGCGAGGCCGTCACGCAACTGGTGCTGGCGCCGGTCAACGGCGTGTACGGCTTGCGCAACGTCGACAGCGGCGTCATCGACACCGAGACCGTGGGCCGCGTCTTCGGCCAGATCGGCATCATCGTCTTCATCATGGCGATCGGCGCCTTCATCTCGGTGAGCTTCGCTACGCGCGCGCTCGAGGTCGCGGTGGCCGCGCTGGCGCAGCGGCTGCGCCAGCAGGGCTGGATGCTGATCAGCGCGGTGATGGTGCTGTTCTCGCTGCTCGGCTCGACCATGGGCTTCTCGGTCGAGACGCTGGGCTTCTACGCGCTGTTCCTGCCGCTGATGGCGGCGCTGGGCTACGACCGGCTGGTCACTGCCAGCATGATCATCCTCGGCGCCTTGAGCGGCGTGATGGCCGCCACCGTCAACCCCTTTTCCATCGGCGTGGCCGCCGGCGAGGCCGGCGTGTCGATCGGCGAAGGCATCGGCCTGCGCGTGCTGCTGTGGGTGCTGCTCACCGCCCTGGCGGTGGCCTGGGTGCTGTATTACGCGGCCAAGGTGCGCAAGGACCCGCAGGCCTCGCTGGTCGGCTTCGATGCCGAGACCGGCATCGACCCCGCCGCCGCCGAAAAGGCCGCACAGGAGAAGCTCACGGGCATGCAGAAGACGGTGCTGTGGATCACCGTCGCCGCCTTCACGCTGATGATCGTCTCGGTGATCCCGTGGTCGAGCATCATCAGCCCGCGCGCCGGTGCGGCCGAGGACTACTACACGCACGCGGTGGCGGCGGCGCAGCCGCTGTGGTTCGAGCTGAACTGGTGGTTCCCGCAGCTATCGATGCTGTTCATCCTGGCGTCGATCCTGATCGGCTTCGTCGCGAAGATGGGCGAGAAGGAAACCGTGCGCCTGATCGCCGCCGGCGCCGCCGACATGCTGGGCCCGGCGATGGTGGTGCTGCTGGCCGGCGGCGTGTCGGTGATCATGAACAACACGCAGACGCTGGACACGGTGCTGAACTCGATGGAGAAGATGGTCAGCGGCAGTTCGGCCGCGATGTTCACCTTCCTGACCATCACCGTGAACATCCCGCTGGGCGCGCTGATCCCGTCCAGCTCGGGGCATGGCGCGCTGGTTATGCCGCTGCTGGCGCCGCTGGCCGACTTTGCCGGCGTCAGCCGCGCCACCACCATCACCGCCTGGATCATGGGCCACGGCCTGGCGCTGATGCTGGCGCCGACCAGCGTCGTGCTGGTCGGCGGCCTGGCCATCGCCAAGGTGGGCTACGACCAGTACCTGCGCTTCGTCTGGCCGCTGCTGCTGGGCATGCTGGTGGTGTCGGCGCTGACGATCGGCGCGTTCGCGACGCTTGCCGCTTGAGGCGGCTCGTACGCACGGGATGCGCCGCTGACCTTGTTGTTCCCCCGCGCCGCACCGACAGGTCGGCGCGGACCTCTGACCGCCGCCGCTGCAGCCGGCGGCATCCTCAACCCCAAAGGAGAAAAGTGATGAGTGAATCAAGCACCACGCGCCGCAGCTTCGTCGCCGGCGCCGCCGCCATGGCCGCCACCGCGGCCGCCGCGCAGACATCGGCCGGCGCGCCGGTGCCGCCCAGGCCCGACGCCACGATCGAGTTCAGCCTGTTCCGCGCCGGCTTCATCATCGGTGGTGCCGGCGGCAGCGGCACGTTGATGTTCCGCGACAACGGCTACCTGATCAGCATCGGCGGCATCAGCCTGGGCGCGACGATCGGCGTCGCGCGCATCGAGTTCACCGGCGACGTCTACAACCTGAAGCAGGCGAGCGACATCGAGGGCACCTACACCGCCATCGGTGCCGGCGCGGCGCTCGCCGGCGGCGGTGGCATCGCCGACCTGCAGAACTCGCGCGGCGTGCACCTGCGCGTGAGCGGGCGCCAGATCGGGCTGATGGTGAACATCGACCTGTCGGGCCTGCAGATCCGCTTGCGCAACAGCTGAGCGCGCGAGCTGCACCCGCGCGGGGCGCCCGCGCCGCGCGGGCGATGGGCAAGAGCCACAGCCGGGCCGTGCACGGCGGCGGGCTTCGGCGCTGACCATCGGGGTGTTGGCTGCCCGCCTGCAGCCGCCAATAGCTGCCAACAGCCGGAAGTTCGATCGCGACGGCCTGCGGCTCGGTGCGCAGCTTGCTCGATACCAACGTGCTGGTGTATGCGGACGCCGCCGATGTGCCCGACGAGCAGGCCCGAGCCGCGGCGCTGATCGAGCAGCATCTGCGCGACGGCAGCGGCGTGATCTCCAAGCAGTTGTTGCACGCGCTGCGCAACGCAGCAGCAAGTGGGCGGCTCGAGCGGTGGGCAAGATTCCCAAACTGGGCATAATCAAGCCCAGTATGGGCATGAACGAATCGTCAGTGTTGCCGCCGTCGGCCTTGGCAGCCAGGGGCCGCGCGAGCCTGGCTGATGCGCTGTTCAGCACCACGCAGCAACGTATCCTTGGCCTGCTGTTCGGCCAGCCCGAGCGCAGCTTCTACGCCAACGAGCTGATCACGCTCACCGGCAGCGGCTCGGGCGCGGTGCAGCGTGAGCTGGCGCGGCTGGCGGCGAGTGGCCTGGTCGGCGTGCGCAGCATCGGGCGGCAGAAGCACTACCAGGCCAATCCGGATTCGCCGATCTTCGGCGAGCTGTGCGGCATCGCCGGCAAGACGATCGGTCTGGCCGATCCGCTGCGGCAAGCGCTGGCGCCGTTGGCGCCGCGCATCCGCGCCGCCTTTGTCTACGGTTCGGTCGCGAGAAGGCAGGACACCGCCCGCAGCGACATCGACCTGATGCTGCTGAGCGACGAGCTGAGCTACCCCGATGTCTTCGACGTATTGGAAGATGCCAGCCGGCGCCTGGGCCGCGAGGTCAAGCCGACGATCTATGCGCGCAAGGAGTGGGCCGCACGCGCAGCGCGTGGCGACGGTTTCGTCAAACGCGTGCTGGCGCAGCCGCGCATCTGGCTGATCGGTGCCGACGATGTCCTTTCCCAACCTTGAGCGGCTGGTTGCGGCCGGCGTGCTGCACGCCGAGCCGCCGTCCGCCGAAGAGTTCGCCGGTCTGCTGCGCTCGGGCCTCGCGCGCCTGCACGATGCCGGCAAGGCAACGCTGGCGCTGGAGAGCCGCTTCGACCTGGCCTACAACGCCTCCCACGCGCTGTGCTTGGCCGCGCTGCGCTGGCACGGCTATAGGCCGGCGAACAAGCGCTACATCGTCTTCCAGGTGCTGCCCGACACGCTTGGGCTCGGCCCCGAGGTCTGGCGCGTGCTCGGCAAGGCGCACGACCTGCGCAACCGCAGCGAGTACGAGGGCGACCAGAGCATCGACCAGCGGCTGGTCACCGACCTGCTGGCCGCGTGCGCGCTGGTGGCGAACAAGGCCCGGGCGCTGCCGCCTGCGGCGCGGTGAGGCGCCAGGCGCTCGGCCGCGCAGCCGTTGCGGCCCATGCGGTGCGCGTGCGTGCGGACGATGCGTTATAGGTCCATTCCTGCATGGAATCACGATGCATGGCGCCCCGGCGAAGTTGCGCTTCTCGGCCCCGATAATCGTCGCTTGCATCGTTTTCCCCCGTTGACGCTGCGCGGTGCGGGCACTTTCGGCCCGAAGATCGCGCACCGATGTCTCTCCCAGGGAGCCCGCCCTTGTCCGCATTCCTCCTGCCCGCCCGAAGCGAACGCCATGCGCGCGCCCGTCTGTTGCTGCCGCTGCTCGCCGCCGCGCTGCTCAGCGCCTGCCAGCGTGAAGTCGAAAAACCCGCACCCGAGATCCGCCCGGTGCGCACGATCACGATCGAAAAGCGCGCCGCCGGCAGCACGGTGGCCATCACCGGCAACGTGCAGGCGCAGAACGAGATCAACCAGTCCTTCCGCATCGACGGGCGGCTCATCGAGCGCCTGGTCGACGTCGGCGACAACGTCAAGGCCGGTCAGCTGATCGCCACGCTGGACCCGCAGAACGAAGAAAGCAGCCTGCAGGCGGCGCGCGCGCAGTTGTCGTCGGCGCAGGCGCGGCTGGTCGAGGCGCGCAGCAACTACGAGCGCATGCGCGACCTGGTGGCCGAGGACGCGGTGTCGCGCGCGCAGTACGACCAGGCCGAAGCGCTGCGCAAGACGGCCGAAGCGCAGGTCACGGCGGCGCAGTCTCAGGTCTCGCTGGCGAACAACCGGCTGGGCTACACGCGGCTGTTCTCCAGCGTCACCGGCGTGGTCACCGCGCGCGGGCCCGAGCCCGGCGAGGTCATCGCGCCTGGGCGCATGGTGGTGCAGGTGGCGCGCGAAGGCGCGCGCGACGCGGTGTTCGACGTGCCGGTGCAGGTGAAGAACGCCGCACCGAGGCACCCGGACATCCGCGTCGCGCTGGCCAGCGACCCGGCGGTCAGCGCAGCGGGCCGCGTGCGCGAGATCGCGCCGCGCGCCGACCCGGTGACCGGCACCTTCCAGGTGCGCGTGCGCCTGATCGACCCGCCGCCGGCGATGCGGCTGGGCTCCACCGTCACCGGGCGCATGACGCTGGACGCCGCGCCGGCGATCGAGATCCCGACCACCGCGCTGGTGCGCAGCGGCGGCCAGGCCTCGGTGTGGCTGGTCGACCCGACCGCCAAGACCGTGTCGCCGCGCGAGATCACGCTCGGTGCGTCCAGCGCCCACACGGTGCAGGTCAGCGGCGGCCTGGCCGACGGCGACATCGTCGTCACCGCCGGCGTGCAGGCGCTGCGCCCGGGGCAGAAGGTCAGCCTGATCGCGCCCAGCGCCGGGACCGCCAAATGATCGGTCCGAACCTTTCCGAATGGTCGCTGAAGCGGCCATCGTTCATCGTCTTCCTGATGATCCTGGTGGTGGCCGCGGGCGCGCTGGCGTTCAAGAAGCTGGGCCGCGACGAAGACCCGTCCTTCACCGTGCGCACCATGATCGTCGCTGCCGCCTGGCCCGGCGCCACGGTGGAAGAAACCATCGAGCAGGTGACCGAACGCCTGGAGCGCACGCTGCAGGAGACGCACACCTTCGACGCGGTGCGCAGCTACACCATCGCCGGGCAGACGACGATCTTCGTCGACCTGGACGAGACGACCGACACCAAGGACATCCCCGACGTCTGGTACCGCGTGCGGCGCAACATCGGCGACATGCGCGGCACCTTGCCGCAGGGCGTGCTGGGGCCCTTCTTCAACGACGACTTCGGCGACACCTTCGGCATCATCTACGGCTTCACCGCCGACGGCTTCAGCTTCCGCGA